>JAVBRE010000210.1:0-5100 GCA_031548325.1 Desulfovibrionaceae bacterium | reverse complement strand
ACCGAGCCGAGCATGGAAGTCACAGCAAGAGGCAGCAGCTCCGTAATGAACAAGACAGCGACAACGGCAATGACAATAAGCGTTAATGCTGCGTCTGACATTCTACCCTCCTCATCTTTAGACGTACAATTTTCGTTCATGGACGCACAGAAACCGTATACCGTAAAATAAAATGTATTCAACAATAAAATGGAATATCACGTCAAGTTACAGAAAGAGTATGGATTCACCTTGTGAATGTGAGGCGGATCACAAGGCGCGGTTTTACAGTTTTTTCATATTTTCACAGGGCAAAGAAACATGGTGTCGCTTCGGAAACCTATAACTGACTGACAAAGCCGAAAGTAATATGATATGGAGCGGGAAACCAGGAGTCTGTCATGAGCAAAAAGTGCATTATTCTTTCGCATTCGGGTTACGGACATACGCAAAAACTGGCGGAAGCCGTGCTGGCCGGCGCAACGGGAACGCCCGGCGTGAGCGTGGAGCAGATCCGAATAGACCAGGAAGGCAATCTGCCCGAAGGCGCGTGGGACAAGCTGCTTGCCGCGGACGGCATCATCTTCGGCTGTCCGACCTACATGGGCGGTCCGAGCTGGCAGTTCAAGAAATTCGCGGACGCCTCGTCCAAATGCTGGATGCAGGACCAGTGGAAAGACAAGATCGCGGCCGGCTTCACCAATTCCGGCACCATCAACGGCGACAAGTTTTCCAGTGTGCAGTACCTGATGACGCTGGCCATGCAGCACGGCATGCTTTGGGTGGGCACGGGCATGAAGCCGGCCAACACCCTGGCTTCCGGCCGTAACGACATAAACTATCTCGGCGGCTTTTCCGGCCTGCTGGGGCAATCGCCCGTTGACGGCGGGCCGGACAAGGGGCCGCTGCCCGGCGACCTGGAAACCGGTAAGCTGTTCGGCAAGCGCGTGGCCGAAGTCATCGCCCGGCTGCGATAATGGGATTCACGAATGAAATGAGCGGAAGCGTTACCTGTTCCGGTTGCGCTCATTTCGTCGGAGTGAAGGGTTCCGGCTTGCTCAGATTGCGTTTGTAGTGGGGCAGGGCGTGGATGAAAAAGACCGCGCCCGCCGCCACAATGCACAGGACCAGCAAGGCGAAGGCAATTTCCCAGCCGAAGGCGTCATGGCTGTGTCCGGTGAGCAGAATGCCGCAGCAGATGCCCAGGTCCATACCGGAGAACAAGGTAGCGTTGGCCGTTCCCCGGCGCTGGGGCGGCACGATGGAGTTGATCATGGCCATGACGATGGGTATGGAGACGCCGCTGCCCAAGCCGAGCACAAGGGCGGACGCGTAAAAGGCGGCCGGGGTGTGGCAGAAGGCCAGACTGAGGTACCCGACTGCAAGCAGGACGAAAGAAAAGGCCATGATTCTGGCCGGGCCGGAACGATCAAAGGCGGGTCCCGCGAAAAAACGGACCAGGCCCGTGCCGCTGGCGAAAATCAAAAAAAACAGACCCGCTTCCGCCGGCACCGCGGTCGTGGCGTAAAGCGCCGTATAGTTCATCAAACTGCCGTACGACAGGCTGCACAGAAACATGACGCTGCTGACGGGCAGGCTGCTTTTTTCCACCATGCTCGCCAGGCTGAACGGTTTTGTGTTGAGGGGAACGCGGGGAATGCGCAACGCGGTCAACGCCGCGAATCCGACCAGCGTGATGATGCCTCCGATGACGAAAGGCGCGCTGTAGCCCAGACCGCGCGCGCAATAAATGCCCATGGAAGGACCGAGGGCTATGGCCAGCGGCATGGCCAGTCCGAAAAGGCCGATGCCTTCGCCGCGCTGCGCCGGGGGGATAAGGTCCACGGCCGTGGTATTGGCCGCCGCCATGGTCGCGCCCCAGGTCAGGCCGTGGGCCAGTCGCAGCACGGCGACCATGCCCGCCGTGCCCGCGAGCGGGTACATGAAAAAAACCAGGGCGAACACGAAATAGGCCGGCAAATAGACGGCGCGCCTGCCGAATCTGTCCAGGCAATAGCCGATGAAGGGTCTGACCAGAATGGCCGAGCCAGTATAACAGGCCACCACCGCGCCGACAGCAAAACCGGAAAGCCGCATATGTTCGCTCAACCACAGCGGCAGCACGGGCATGGTCGAATAGAAGGCCAGGGTCATCAGCAGATGCACGGCGCAGATAAGGGTAAAATCCCTGGTCCAGAGCGGCGATTTGCACGTCATGTCTGCCCGCCCTTTCGGCGGGTTTTGAAAAAATCGGCAAGCAGCGCCGCGCAGTCGTTTTCTGCAATGCCCCCGGCCTGCCAGATTCTGTGGTTGTGAAAGGGCAGTTCCAGCCCGTCCAGGCCCGAAACGACGGCCCCGGCTCTGGGGTCGGAAGCGCCGAACACCAGGCCGGCCAGCCGGGCGTGCACCATGGCCCCGACGCACATCAGGCAGGGTTCAAGGGTCACCGCCAGCACGCAGCCGCCCAGGCGGTAATTGTCCAGAGTCTTTCCGGCCTGGCGCATGGCAACGATTTCCGCATGGGCCGCGGGATCGTTTTCCGAGAGAGGGCTGTTGCGTCCCCGGCCGACGATGCGCCCTTCAGGGCTGACGACGACGGCGCCCACGGGCACTTCGCCCAAGCGTCCCGCGTCCCGCGCTTCGGCGAGGGCTTCGGCCATCAGAGCTTCCCAGGACGGCCAGGAAGCGGGAGGAGAAGGTATGATCCTGTGTGCCATTCGTCAGATAATCACATGTTTGCGGATATGCTCTACCACGTCTTCGGGATTGTCCTTCATCACAAAGAGATCCAGTTCCTTTTCATTGATGTATCCGTCGGCGACCATATTGGCGCGTATCCAGTCGACCAGGCCTTTCCAGTAGCCGCTGTCGTACAGAACGATGGGAAAGGGCTTGATGCGATGCGTCTGGGCCAGCACAAAAGCCTCGGACATTTCATCGATGGTGCCCATGCCGCCGGGCATGACCACGTCAGCCATGGCGTCTTTGACGAACATCAGTTTGCGGACAAAAAAATAGCGGAAGTCGCAACGGGTTTTGACATATTGGTTGCATTGCTGTTCATTGGGCAGATGGATGTGCAGGCCCACGGACGTGCCGCCCGCGTCATGGGCCCCCTTGTTGGCGGCTTCCATCAGGCCCGGCCCGCCGCCGGTGATTATGCCGTAGCCGGCTTCGGCCAGTTTGCGGGAGATTTCTTCGGTGGCGGCATACATGGGGGCGTCGCGCGGAGTGCGGGCCGAACCGAAGATGGAAACGCATTTACGGGTTCGTCCGAGGGTTTCAAAACCCTCGACGACTTCGGAAATAATTTTGAACAAGCGCCAGGAATCCTGATTGGAGAGAGATTCAATCAAATAGTCGTTCGCGCTCATGCGTGCTCCTTCGTGCCCCTGCGGCAAAACAACATGTTCATGGTAGCCTGTTCGCCTTCCCCGCGCAACGGGGAGGGCGTCTTTTTTATGACATCCTTTCTGCGGGTTTCAGATTTTTCTTTTTTCATGTTATACATGCTGAAAGTTTTTCGGAGGCCAATATGAACGAAAAGCGTATTGAAACTGATTCCATGGGCAGCATCGAAGTTTCAGCGGATCGTTACTGGGGCGCGCAGACCCAGCGGTCCCTTGTGCATTTTCCCATCGGCACGGACCGTTTTCGCTGGGGCCGGTCCATCATTCGTTCTCTGGGCGTCCTGAAAAAGGCCGCGGCTTTGGCCAACGGAGAATTGGGCGAGCTGTCCCCGGACATCGCCGCCCTGGTCGCGCGGGCAGCGGATGAGGTCATCAGCGGCAAACTGGACGAACATTTTCCCCTTGTAGTCTTTCAAACAGGTTCAGGCACACAGTCGAACATGAACGCCAACGAGGTCATTTCCAATCGGGCCATCGAACTCGCGGGCGGAACCATGGGCAGCAAAAAACCCGTGCACCCCAACGACCATGTGAATCGTTGCCAGTCATCCAACGACACTTTCCCCACGGCCATGCACATCGCGGTGGTCGAAAGCCTGCACGACAGGCTTTTTCCGGCGCTGGGCGCGCTGCGGGCGGTGCTTGAGGCCAAGTCGAAAGCATACGCGCATATCGTTAAAACCGGGCGCACCCATTTGCAGGACGCCACTCCCGTGACTTTGGGGCAAGAAATCGGGGCCTGGGCCGCACAGCTTGAGTTCGGCGAAAACGCCGTGCGCGCCTCTTTGCCCGGACTTCTGGATCTGGCCATCGGCGGCACGGCCGTGGGCACGGGCCTCAACGCGCATCCGAAATTCGGCGCTCTGGCGGCGCGGCATATCGGGCGGATAAGCGGCCACCCCTTTCGCGACGCCCCCAATAAGTTTTTCGCCCTGGCTGCCCACGACGCTCTGGTGCAGACGTCCTCCGCGCTACGTACCCTGGCCGGCGGTTTGATGAAAATGGCCAACGACGTGCGCTGGCTGGCTTCCGGTCCTCGCTGCGGCATCGGAGAACTGCGCATTCCCGAAAACGAGCCCGGCTCGTCCATCATGCCGGGTAAAGTGAACCCCACCCAGTGCGAAGCCCTGACCATGGTCTGCGTGCGGGTTTTCGGCAATGACGCGGCCGTGGCTTTTGCCGGCAGCCAGGGCAATTTTCAGTTGAGCGTGTACAAGCCGGTCATGGTCCACGGCGTGCTGGAAAGCGCGGATCTTCTGAGCGACGCCATGGCCGCTTTCACGGAGCACTGCGCCGCCGGCCTGGAACCGGATGAAGCCGTCATCATGGAAAAGCTGCGCAAAAACCTGATGCTGGTCACGGCCTTCAACCCGCATATCGGCTATGACAACGCCGCGAAAATAGCCAAAAAGGCCCACGCCGAAGGCCTGAGCCTGAAAGAGTCGGCCCTGGCCATGGGCCTGGTCAGCGCCGAAGATTTCGACCGCTGGGTCGTGCCGCTGGACATGACGCGGGCGGAGTGAGAATCGGAGGCCTCTGTCGCCCGGTCCCTTCCTGCCTGTTCCGGTGGCCGGAGCGTGGAGAGACGATCCGGGCATGACAAGGCGTTTCTTCGTATCACTGTCTGTGCGACAATATAGTTGCATGGAGCAACCATATTGTTGTATTATACAACCATTGTTGAAGCAAGAGGTCCTTGAGAATGAACGTT
>JAVBRE010000175.1:0-22007 GCA_031548325.1 Desulfovibrionaceae bacterium | reverse complement strand
CGTACCCCTCACCGGTGAGGACAGGGTGCTTCCGCTCGCCTATGTCTAAAGCATTTCACACTTGAAAGGCTCGCAAGGATTTGTCAGCAAATCCTTGCCGCGAAATAGGCGTAGGCGAGCTTGGCTCGCCGTCAAGCGACTATTTCAAGCGTAAAATGCTGTTGAAGAGTGACGCTTCCGCAAACAAGCGGAAGCATCGCTCTTCACCCTACGGCAACGGCTTTTTCAAGTACCGGTAATAACCGTCGTACATGTACACGGCGGCCAGCGGGTTGTTGCCCAGCAGCCGGTCCTTGACCGCCAGCACGGTGGTCGGGGCCTTCAGGTGCTTCAAAGCCAGGGAATCGTGCCCCACGCACAGGCCCAGCAGAATGTTGAAATCCACCCCCGCCTCGTTGACCAGCAGGGCTTGAAATTTCGGATTGCAGGCCGACTCGGTTTCGCGGCTCACGTCCAGTTGTTGCTCGCGAGTCAGGCCGTACGCGCTTTTGGGCGCCCTGCCCGCTTTGCACATGGCGGAAACCACCGCAAATCCGTTGGTTTCCAGAATTTCCTGCACCACGGCTGCCTCTTTCATCAGCCCCCCGCAGAAAATGAGTCCCAGCTTGGCATAACCCATGCGCCGGGCAAATTCCACGGTTTCCACGATGCGGGGCTTGGCCGGGGTCAGGTCGGCGTAAGTGGCGCCCCGATTGTAGCCCGCGCATTCCTGGATGGCGGCCTGGCGGGTGAATTCCATTTCTTGCGGCGGCGTGTCCAGCAGGGCGCGCTCGGCCATCTTTTTGTGATGCAGCGAAGGGCAGTCGGACGGCCCTTTGCCTTTGTCCGCCCGGCAGTATTTTTCTGCGCTGGGCACGGAACAGCGGGCGCAACGGGCGTCGGGACTTTTGCGGACGGATTTCTCGGCTTTGGACATGGAAAACTCTCCTGGATGTATTTTAAGGATGCGCCGGCAAATGGTTTTTTTGTCCGCTGCCGACGTCAGACTCTTCCCGTGCGAAGTTCATGTATGTCCTGATACGCTTCGCTCCGCCCGGAACTCGTCTTGCTTGGCAGCGAACAAAAATTCTCATTACGCAAGCGGGCATCCGCGCGAATTGCTCTATACGGATTCGGAATCAGCCTCCCGCCCGGCTTCCGGAGCAAGATCCGGAACCGGGGCGGCGACGCCGCCCGCAAAGTACACGGTGCGGGTGGGATAGGCAAAAGTGATGTTTTCTTTGGCGAAACGTTCCATCAATTCTAAAAAAAGCTGCTGCTGGGCGTCAAGGGCCGCGACCAGATCGCGGCCGCGCACGGAAAACATCACTTCGAAATTCAGGCTGGAATCGCCAAAGGCCGTAAAATGCACCCGGACGATCTCTATGCCGATTGTATCGGCCATCTCGCGCACTATGCCGGGTACGGCCCGCAGTTTTTCCAGAGGGGTTTCATAGGCCACGCCAAAGGTGAAAGTCCGGGTGCGTTTGCGCATGGCCCGGAAGTTGGCGATGCGCTGCTTGGTCAACTCGCCGTTGGGGCAGACCAGCACTTCACCCCCCAAGGTGCGCAGGCGGGTGGTTTTCAGGCCGATGCTTTCCACCGTGCCGGAAATGTCGCCCGCCGCTATCCAGTCTCCAATGCTGAAGGGGCGGTCCATGATGATGACCAGGTAGGCGAAAAAATCGCTGAGAGTGGCCTGCGCCGCCAGGCCCACGGCCACGCCCGCGATGCCCAGGCCCGCGACGATGCTGGATACCTGAAAGCCCAGGGTGTCCATGAATACGGTGAAGCCGATAGCCCAGAACACCACGCGGATGATGGGCATGAGCGCTTTGCCCACGGTGCTGTCGAGGCTTTCTTTCTGGCGGCGCAGGTAGATGTCCGTCGCGAGCCCCGCCAGAGAAGAGAGAAAACGGATGGTGCGGGTGATGAACAGCACCAGGATGAAAAAACTGATGATCCGGCGCGGGCCGGGAGAAAAGGCGAGCGTGGAGAGCGCCCACATCAGGGGAAAAAGATAGAGCAGGGGGGCGAGAGCGGAGGCGGTTTCCGTCGCCAGTTCGTGGTCGATGTGCCTGCTGCTCTGAGCGGCCATCCAGGCCGCCGTGCGCCGGGCCAGAAAATCCTTAATCAGCCAGATCAGGCCGATGCCGACAACGACTATGGCCAGCGCCGTCAGATAGCGGCTGAAGGTGTTCAGGGACAGTTCGTTGGTAATGAACTTGCCGGCCACGTCAAGCAGGGCGCTGAGGTTAAAATCCTGAGCGGCGGGAAGACCGGCGGGGGCGGGTGTTTGCGCGGCCATAGGCATGCTCCTGGGAAAAAACGGCGTTTCCCCATTATGGCACGAGCCGGGGAAAATGGGAATCAGGGTTGCAGGCGGGGGCAGAACGTCAGGGCCGCGTCCGAATAGTCCCCGCCGCTTGCGTCGCGCAGCAGGACGAGCGGCGGTTCAAGACGCGGGCGGCCGGGGGCCTCGCCGGCATGGCCGGCGGCGATCAGGCAGCGCAGGGGAAGCTCTCCCGGCCGGGCGCTTACAGGCAGAATACGGACCGGGGCAAGGCCGCAGTCCGCAAGACAGCGCAACGCTTCTTCCCGGCGCGCGGCGGGATAAATCAGGCTGAGCCGCCCGCCGGGCGCAAGGGCGCGCGCGCCGGCGCGCAGAAAGGCGGGCAGGACGCCGGGTTCCGCAAACAGGGCCGCGCGTCTGGATTCGGAACGGGGCGGACGTCCCCGGCCCGTCACATGGTAGGGCGGGTTGGCGGTTACCTGGTCATAGGCGGCGGGCAGCGCTGCGTCCTCTTCGCGCAGGTCGGCGGCGCGGGCTTTAAAGCGTTCCGCCAGCCCCAGGCCATGGGCGTTGCGCAGGGCGGCGGCCACAAGGTCCGGCTGGATATCAAGCCCCAGGGCGGAAAGAGAAGGAAAGCGCAGCAGCGCGGCCAGGGCCACGACCCCGCAGCCGCAGCCAAGATCGAGCAGAGCGCGCGGGGGGGCGTTGCCGTTTTCCGGCGCGGCAAAGGCGGCCAGCAACAGGGCGTCCGCCGAAAAACGAAAGGATCCGGGTGGTTGCTCAAGTCCTCTGGGAAAAAGAGCGCGGGCGCGGGATACGGCGTCGTGCATGGCGGGATGATAAAGTCACGGATCGGGCAAAGCAAGCGGCAAAGCTATGATCCGGGCTTGCGGGAAGGTCGCTTTTTCTGATACGTGAGGTTGCCGCAATCGCGCGGCAACCTCAGCAACTACAGGAAACCATGAACGACCCAGATCTTTCCCCGGTACAGAGCGACGATGCGCCGCTGGTGCTGGAACCGGAACATCCCCTGCCTTCCCTGACCCTGCACGACTTGCCCGAAAATCTGCAGGCCGCTGTCGGCCGGGCCGGCTGGCCGGGGCTCATGCCGGTGCAGTCAAAAGCCATTCCATACCTGGCGGCCGGCCGGGACATCATGGTTCAGTCCCGCACGGGCAGCGGCAAAACAGGGGCCTTTCTGCTGCCGGCGTTGAGCCGGCTGGACCCGGGCGAGCCCGTCTGCCAGAGCCTCATCCTGGTGCCCACGCGTGAACTGGCTCTGCAGGTCGAGCACGAAGCCGGGATGCTGTTTGAAGGCAGCGGCCTGCGCTCGGCCGCCGTCTACGGCGGCGTGGGCTACGGCCGCCAGATGGAAGCCCTGCGCGAGGGTGCGCATCTGGTTGTAGGCACCCCGGGCCGGGTGCTGGACCATCTGCTGCGCCGCACCCTGACCCTGAACGCCCTGCGCATGCTGGTCTTTGACGAGGCCGACCGCATGCTGTCCATCGGTTTTTACCCGGACATGAAGGCCGTGCAGCGCTATCTGCCCAAGGCGCACATTCCCACGCACTTTTTTTCCGCCACCTATCCGCCCCACGTGCTGCGCGTGGCGGGCGAGTTCCTGGAAAAAACGGAACTGCTCAGCCTCAGCCAGAAACAGGTGCATATCGCGAACATCGAGCACGCCTTTTACAGCGTCAAGCCCATGGAAAAAGACCGGGTGCTGGTGCGCGTGCTGGAAATGGAAAGTCCGGCCGCGGCCATCATCTTTTGCAATACCAAGGCCAACGTGCATTATGTGGCCGGGTTGCTGCAAGGTTTCGGCTACAACGCGGACGAGTTGTCGGCGGACCTTTCGCAGGCCAAGCGTGAAGAAGTGCTGGCGCGTGTGCGAAAAGGCGAACTGCGTTTTCTGGTGGCCACGGATGTGGCCGCGCGGGGCATTGATATTCCCGAGCTGTCGCACGTCATTTTGTATGAACCGCCCGAAGACCACGAATCCTACATCCACCGCGCGGGCAGAACGGCCAGAGCCGGCGCCGGGGGCACGGTCATCTCGCTGGTGGACATCATGCAGAAGATGGAACTGGCGAAAATAGCCCGTCAGTATGGCATCACCATGACCGAACGGTCTACCCCCGACGACGCGGCCCTGGCCGTTCTGGTGGGAGAACGGCTGACCGGCATTCTGGAAGGCCGCATGCGTTCCCGCACGGGTCTGGTTCGCGAACGGGCGAACCGTTTCCTGCCTTTGGTGCGCTCGCTTGCCGCGGACGAAGAAACCGTGCCGCTGCTGGCCATGCTGCTGGACGAGCTGTATCAGGCAAATTTGCACCCCGTGCTGCCCGGTTCGATTCAGGAAAAAATCGTCAGACGCGACGCCCCCCGAAGAGGTCAGGGCGGCCGCAGCAGCCAGGAACAGGGAGAAAGCGGCGGGGGCAACCGCCGCCGCAGGTCCCGGCGCGGAGGCGGCAAGCCTTCTGCCGGCGATGCGAACGGCGCGCCCGTTGCGGGGGAAGATTCGGGAGGCGGGCAGGATGCATGAGATCCCGGCGCAGGAAGAGCAACCCCACGGCGCTCCCCTGCCTATTCCCTATGCGGCGGACGAGGTCAGCCGAACCTTTCAGGAGCTTTTGCAGACCTTTGACTTTCGGTATGAGATGAAAGAACTGGGTATTGGCTTTTTCGGGCGCGGCCGGGCCAGAAAGCAGTTCATCGCGCTCTGCGTGGGGCTGTGGGGCCTGGCTCTGGAAAAATCTTTTCCCAGAGACGCGGCGGATTTTTTTTCTCATTTTCTGAACAGCAGTCCTCTTGCGGCGGGCGAAAAAAAAGGAGCCCGACGCATGCGCGAACTGGTCGACGGCTATGTGGCCCTGCTGTCCGTAAAAAAAGAGACGGACTTTTCCGCCGTGGCCGACCATATGGTCACGGTGCTCGACCTTGGGGGCACGGGCGGACGCAGCCGCCAGCTGAAACTGGCGCTCATGGTCCGTACCCTGTACAACGCGATATTTTCGCGGATGATTTGAGCGCGACAGCGCCGCGCGCCCGAACGCAAATTCTTGCCGAAAAACAAAATCCGTCTTTTCAGCAACAGCCCTCGAATCCGCAAAGGGCAATGCCGTTCCAGAAACGCGGCGGCGGCATTCATCGCCGCCGGTGAGCGCGGAGCGAGCGCGCCTGATGCAAACCTTGCCGAAGAGGTCCGGGGAGGCGGAACCTCCCCGGACAATTTCCGATTTCAGCGGCCTTTGCGCAACACCTTGCCGGCCAGGGCTTTTGGGTTGTGCACGCCGTCGCGGACCACGGGCACGCCGTTCACCAGCACATGGACAATGCCGTCCGGGTGTTGGCGCGGTTCGTCATAAGTGCCCTTGTCGATGATGGCGGCGGGGTCGAACACCGTCACGTCGGCGGCGTAGCCGGGCTTTAAAAGGCCCCGGTCCTTGATGCCGAAGACTTCGGCGGGCCGCGAGGTCATTTTGCGCACGGCTTCGTGCAGGGAAATGACCTTTTCCTCGCGCACATACTTGCCCAGCACTCTGGGGAAGGCGCCGTATACGCGCGGGTGGGGTTTGCCGCCCAGCAGGCCGTCGGTGCAGACGTTCATTTCCGGCCGGGAGATAAAGGCTTTGACGTGCTCTTCCAGACCGTAGAAGTCGACCATGCCCACGGCGTTGTCTTCTTCATACAGAAGATCAAAGGTGGCTTCCAGGGGATCCTTGCCGCGCATTTCACCGAGTTGGATCAGGCTTTTGCCCAGAACAACCTTGTTCTTTTCGGTTTTCACGTCGGTGACGAAAATGCCGTCCAGGCCGGCGAAGGCCACAAAGTTGTCCCAGCCGTGAATGCCGTTCCAGATGTCTTTTGTCATACGTTTTCTGGCGTCCTGATCGGCCAGGCGCGCCAGCAGCTTGTCCGTGCCGCCGTCATGCACCCAGGGGGGCAGAATGACGCCCAGCATGGTGCTGCCGGCCACATAGGGATACTGGTCAAAGGACACGCGGATGCCTTCGGCTTTCGCCTTGTCCAGAAGGCCCAGCACGCGCTCGAATTTGTCGGCGTTGTTTTTGCCGCAGATCTTGAAGTGCGAGAAATGCACCTTGACCCCGGACCCTCGACCGATGCTGATGACTTCTTCCATGGAATCGAGAATGCTGTCCGCCTCGCTGCGCTGGTGAATGACGAAAGGCGCGTCGTATTTGGCGGCAACCTTGCACAGTTCGGTGACTTCACGGGTGTCGGAATAGGCGCAGGGCATATAGATCAGGCCCGTGGAAAAGCCGTAGCCGCCGGCCTGCATTTCACGGTCCAGAACGGCGCGCATTTTTTCCAGGGCTGCATCGTCGGCGATGCCGCTGTCCAGGCCCATGCCTTCCATGCGCACGTTGCCGTGGGGAATCAGATAGGCAAGGTTGGTGGCTGACTTGTTTTTTTCAAGCATTTTAAGATAGTTGTCAGTATTTTTGTAGCCCCAGTCCAGTTCTTCCATCACGCCGTCAAGGCCGGCAAGGTTTTTTTTCCAGGGGCTGATATGCGCTTTCGGCAGCGGGGCCATGGACATGCCGTCCTGGCCCAGAAATTCGGTGGTCACGCCCTGCATGACTTTGGCTTTGAGCTGCGGCTCTTTGAACACCAGAAGATCGGAATGGCTGTGCGTGTCGATGAAGCCCGGGCTGATGGCCTTGCCGTCCGCGTCCAGCACGATGTCGCAGTCGGACGCGAAGACGTCGCCCAGAGCCGCGATTTTTCCGTCCTCGATAATGACGCTGCCGGGAGTGGGAGCGCTGCCGCTGCCGTCTATGATCTGGCCGTTTTGAATGAGTACGCGCACGGGGGGCCTCCTTTGGGCTTGGGACCGGCGTCCGGAAATGTTCCGGACGCCGGCGGGAAAAGAGAGCGGAATCAGTCGGCGGTAGAATTGCGGGTGGAGCCGACGCGGACTTCGCCGCTGTCGGTGGGCAAGCCCCGCAGTTCGGACAGGCGGTTGGCCTCAATATGTTCTTCGGTGATGGCCGGGGGCGCCGCGGGCACGCCCATGGAACGCTCGATCATGGACACCGCAAAGAAGGCGATGGTGCTGACCACGGAACCGAAAACCAGCGACATGATGCCGTAGGGCTGGCCATAGTACTGCCAGGCGAACGCGGCGATGGAACCGAACACGATGGCGGCGAGCCCGCCGTTCTTGGTGGCGTTTTTGTAGATGAAGCCGAACAGGAAGGCGGCGAAAGGACCGGCGGAACGCATGGTGAAGCCGAAGACCAGCAGCGGGATGATGCCGATGGATTCGTCAAGGGCGATCCACAAACTGGCGATGCCCATGACCACGATGACGGCCTTGGAAACGAACACGATCTGGCGGTCGGAAGCGTTGGGGTTCACGTAGCGCTGATAGACGTCCTTGGTGAACAGCGTGCAGGAGCCGATCAGGTTGCCCGAAGCGCTGGACATGGTGGCCGCAACCACGGACGCCATGACCAGGCCCGCGATCAGTACGGGCGCGAATTTCATGGCCGCCATGGGCATGGCCTGGTTGGGGTTGATGCCGTCAAAGTGGGCCAGGGCGCAGAGGCCGATGATGGCCGGAATGAAGCCGTAGCAGGCCATGAGCAAAGAGCAGAGAAAGGAGCCCAGGCGCGCGGTCTTGATGTCGCGGGCGGCGAAATAGCGCTGCACGGCTTCCTGACCGGTGGAGAAGGTCATGAAGTACATAAGGATGAGGCCGATGATCGTTTTCCAGCCGACCAGGGTCAGGCCGAGTTTGGCCGGAGCTTTCGCCGCGATGCTGGCGCTGACCGTTTCCCAGCCGCCCGCGCCGGACAGGATGATGGGCATGGCGATGGCCATTCCCACGGTGATGAACAGAATGTGCACGATGTCGGTGAAAGCGACCGACACAAGGCCGCCCAGCATGGTGTATATGGTGACCACGATGACCACCATGATGGTGGTGTGCACAAAATCCATGCCCGAAATGGTCTGGATGATGGAGCTGGTGGCTTTTACCTGCGCGGCGGTAGCCACGAAAAGGGTGGCAAGAGAGAGAAAGGTGGTGATGATGTGGGACGGCGTGCCGTAGCGGCGGGCCAGAATTTCGGGAACCGTGGTGGCCATGGAACGGCGCAGAAAGGGGGCCACGAAAGAGACCAGAAAAATGCCGATGCCGGCGCAGACCACGTACCAGCCGGCGGAAAGACCCCAATCCCCGTAGGCGCGGGCGGCCACGCCGATGGTGCTGCCCCCGCCGATTTCAGCCGCGGCGAGCGTTCCGGCCATCATCAGGGGGCCGAGGGAACGGCCGGCCAGGTGGAAGTCTTCCGAGTTTTTGACCTTGCGGAAGGACACGGCCAGGGCGATGATGATCATGGTCGCCATGTAGGCGATGACGATGTATACTGTTGCGTGCATGTCTTCTCTCTCCTGATGCTGCAAGTATATTGTGTTGTGAGCCGGGCGCATGTCGCCCGGCCCGCCGGAACCACCTAAGTCAAAAGCGCCTTGCTGATGGCCGCGTAACCGTCCACAGCCAGATACAGTTGGGACACTTCTATATATTCATCAATGGTATGGGCCAGCGTTTCCAGCGACGGCCCGAATCCGATGGTTCGTATTCCCTTCTCGCCGGCGTAGTGGCTGCCGTTGGTGCAGAAGGAGTAGTGGGAAACGGCGGGGTTGATGCCCACGGAGCGCAGTCCGGCCAGGGCTTTCTGGATGAAGTCTTCCGTTTCGTCGAAGACCCAGCCGGGAAAGAAGCGCTCGCCTTCGATAAAGCCGCCGGGATGGCATTTTTCTCTGCCCCTGGCGTACCGGGCTGTGGCCTTGAAGCTGGGATCGGTTTTGGCCAGGCGGGCGATGGCTTCGGTATAGGGGGCCAGAACCGATTCCATGGTTTCGCCCACCAGCAGGCGCCGGTCGTAGGTGGCGCGGCAGTGGCTGGGCACTACGGATGCGCCGGGGTAGGGGCTGGAAATGATGTCCGTCAGCACGGAAACGCCCTTGCCCAGTATGGGGTGTTCGGTCAGGGGCAGCTCTTCGATGGCGCGGGCGAGTTGCATCATGGCCAGCACCGCGTTGACGCCCTTGTGGGGGCTGGCGGAATGCGCAGGCACGCCGAAGGTTTCGACGGTTATTTCCGCCCGGCCGCGCTGTCCGATCTTCAGGTTCATTTCCGAGGCTTCGCCGATGACCACGATGTCTGGCTTGCTGCGGGCGGAAATTTCGCGCGAGGCGATGCCTTCGAAGCATTCTTCGTGCACGACCCCGGCTACCAGAATTTCGCCGGCGAAGTCCTTGCCCGTTTCTTTGGCCACCTTGGCGGCGGCGACGGCCATGGCGGCCACCGCGCCCTTCATGTCGGACGCGCCCCGGCCGTAAATGCGGCCGTCAACGAGCTCGCCGCCGAAGGGCTTTTGCTTCCAGGCGGAAGGGTCGGGCACGGGCACGGTGTCGATATGCCCGTCAAAAAGCAGCCCGGGACCGGGACGTTTGCCCCTGATGGTTCCGGTGATGCTGCCGTAACGGTCCACATGGATGTCGTCAAAGCCGTTTTGCCGCATATAGTCGGCCAGAACGTCGACAACTTTTCCTTCTTCGCCGGAAACGCTGGGCTGCTGTATCAGTTTGCTGCACAGTTCGGTTACGGCTTTTTGCTCTGACGCGCTGATCATGCCTTGCCTCCGTCGGGGTGCTTTCCGTGCCACACAACGTCACGGTAAACTTGGGGGGATGTGTCGCCTTCCGTGCTGATGAGCAGCACGGAAGATTCGGGGCCGAGTTTTAGGGTTTCGCGCATGGCGGCCGCATCCGGGCTGCTCATCAGGTACTCCAGAATGCCGGCGGTCACGGCTCCGGATTCGCCGGAAATGATCCGTTCGTCGCCCGGCAGGGGGGAACCCAGAATGCGCATGCCGTTGGCCGCGATATAGTCGGGGCAGGAAATGGACGCGGCCGCGTAGTCGCGCAGAACGCCCCAACTGATAGTGCTGGGTTCGCCGCAGGCCAGGCCCGCCATCAGGGTATCCAGGTCGCCGGTGACGTTGTGGGGCTTGCCGTCTTTCGCGCTCATGGACTTGTGAATGCAGTTGGCCTGGTGCGGTTCCACGATGACCGTCGCGGGCGCTTCGTCGCCCAGGGCGGCGGTGAAGTAACCGAGAGCCGCGCCGGCAAAAGAACCGACCCCGGCCTGCAAAAAGAGGTGGGTGGGCGCTTTGACGCCAAGGGCGCGCAGTTGTTCCAGAGCTTCCACGGCGAGCGTCATGTAGCCCTGCATGATCCAGCGGGGAATGTCCTCATAGCCTTCCCAGGCTGTGTCCTGAACCATGATCCAGCCGTTTTTTTCGGCGTTGCTGTTGGCCAGACGCACGGCGTCGTCGTAGTTCAGGTCCGTGACCGTGCAGGACGCGCCGGTGGCCAGAATGTTGTCCACGCGGGTCTTGGCCGCGCCCCTGGGCATGTAAACGGCGGCGCCCAGACCCAGTTGTCGGGCGGTCCAGGCCACGCCGCGGCCATGGTTGCCGTCGGTAGCCGTGGCAAAGGTGAGGTCGCCCAGCTGCTTGCGCACCTCAGGGGAGCGGAGCGCGTCGCGGCCGGCGTTTTCGATGGGCCTGCCCAGGCGCTCGGCCAAGAGGCGCCCTATGGCGTATGCGCCGCCCAGCACTTTGAAGGCGTTCAGCCCGAAACGCTTGGACTCGTCCTTGACGAAAATGGAACCGACGCCCAGGCTTTTCGCCAGGCTGGGCAGGGGAACCAGCGGAGTTTTCGAGTATTCGGGAAAACTCTGATGAAAGGCCCGGACCCTGGCGGCGGTTTCATCGGTGAAATCCGTCAACGGCGCGCCCTGGCCCGCGTGTTTTCTGGCAGTGTTTTCGAAGAACAGGATATTATTCACGCTACCTCCTTACAAAGCGGCAAAGCCGCGCAATGATGGACAAGAGATAGCAAGATCGGGGCCAGGTCGGCCTCGGGCTGAAAAGTATAAAAGAAAAAGCCGGTTAGCGGATTTTTTCTTGGACCGGATGTAAAAACGGCACGTTTTCATTTTGATAAATTATCAAAATGAGAAGTGCCGAAAGAGAAAAAATTATCAAAATGAGAGAAGGAACTCGCCTGAAAATGCGCCGTATGGGATGATGTTGCGTCTGGGCGGCGGTCCGGTTCGGCCGTCAGGCAAGGAAGGGGCGCCTTTTATGCAGGGAATGGACTCTGGCGGTCCATGCCCGAAACAAAAAGCGTCCCCTGACGCAGCATCACGGCCGATCCGGACCGCCGCCTATTTTGCGGTACAAGGTAGCCATACCGATGCCCAGCGCTTTGGCCGCTTCGTGCTTGCCTTTGGTATCTGTGCCGTACAGGGCCAGGGCGTTGCGTATGGCTTCCTGTTCCAGTGTTTCCAGAGGGATGACCGGCGCGGGACCGGACGTGGCGGCAGGCGCCGCGCTGAATGCCGGAGGAGAGGCTGCGGGCGCGGACGCCCTGGCCTGAACGACCGCCTGCCGAATTTTCTGAGGCAGCATGGAAAGCGCCACCGTGCTGCCGCCGGGCATGATGTTGACGAGATATTCCATCACGTTTTCAAATTCACGCACGTTTCCCGGCCAGGCATAGGCGCCGAACAGTTCCAGCACGGAGTCGGGCAGGCGTCCCACGGGTTTGCCGAAGCGTTTGCAGTACTTGTCCAGAAAGTAGCGGGCCAGAATGGGAATGTCTTCCCGCCGTTCGCGCAGGGGCGGGACTTCAAGAGGAATGACGTTGAGGCGGTAATACAGGTCGTCGCGGAACATGTTCTGTCGGATCAGTTCCGGCAGATCCTCATTGGTGGCCGCAATGACCCGCACGTCGATGTCTACCAGACGGTTGGATCCCAGGCGGATGATGCTGCGTTCTTGCAGCACCCGCAGCAGTTTGACTTGCAAATACAGAGGCATGGAGCCTATTTCGTCCAGAAAGATGACCCCGCTGTGTGCCAGTTCAAACTTGCCGATGCGGCCGGAAGGGCTCGCGCCGGTAAAGGCCCCGCGCACATAGCCGAAGAGTTCGCTTTCCAGCAGGGCGTCGGGTATGGCCCCGCAGTTCACGGCGATAAAGGGTTTGTCGGCGCGGTCGCTTTCCGCATGGACGGCTCTGGCGAAAAGCTCTTTGCCCGTGCCGGACTCGCCGGTGATCAGCACAGTGGACGAGGTGCGGGCGATCTGCCTGACCTTTTTGGCCAGCAGCCGCAAGGGGCGGCTGTCGCCCCGTATGGCCGAGAGGCCGCCCGTGCTTTCCGTGGCCGTGGTCATGGCCGAGAGACGCTCGGTCAGTCGGGGCAAAGAATCAAATACCAGCACCGAGGCATAGGCCGGGTCTTCGGAAGTCAGCGGCGAAAGATGTCCCATGATCAGGCCGACGCGGCCGTCCACCTGGACTTCGAATTCATCCATATCCGACAGAATGTCCCCGGTCTTTTTGACGATCAGGGCTTTGGGCTGTTCGCCCTTTTCCAGCCCCAATTCCTGCCGGGCCGTGTCGTTGCAATAGGTGACGCCTCCCTCTCTGTTCAGCACCAGGATGCCTCTGTGGTTGCTGTCCACGATCTGCAACAGCGTGTCCAGCATGTTGCTGGCGCGCGTCTGGCGCATCTGGCTGCGCACTTCCCGCGCGATGCCCTCGGCCATCTGCTGCACAAAGTCGATGTACACGCGTTTTTGCACCATCACCCGCACCCGCTCGTGCACGGTGAAACAAACCATGCCGATGATGCCCAGCACCTGGCCGTCCAGTACGATGGGCGTGCACAGGCACAGGGTTTCGCGGCAGTTGTTCAGGGCCGGACAATTTTTGCAGATGGGGTGGGATCTGGGATCTTCGACGTACACGGTCTCGCGGCCGGCAAGGGCGTGCCGGTAAACCTCGCCCGCTTCCTCAATGCTTTTGCCGACGCCCTCGGCGTAAATGCCGGTGCCGGCCACGCGCAGCAGGCTCGCGTCAACGACTTCGATGTCGATGCCGGTGACGGTGGCGATAATATTCGCAAAACGAACGACAAAAGGCTGGATGCTGCGTAACATTGCTCTCCTTATACTGTGTGCGGCCAATGGTAACGGCATACGCGAAAAAAGTGAACCGGACCGGAACGGGCGCGGTCAATTCCGTCATTCCGGCCGGTATGCGACCAGCAGGCGGCCCTTGTCAGTCGCCACGGGGCAGGCCGCGAGCAACGCGCGCTGCATCGTTCTTTCGGGCGGACGCTCGCCCGTGAAACGGCAATCGCTGTAAAATTCGTTGACGCCGCCGTCCGTCCCTTCCCAGGCCACATGCACCAGGGGCAGGTCCAGACAGCCGCGCAAAAAGGCGTCTTTCTTGACGGCCAGCAGATGCCGCAGTCTGGCGGACCGGCTTTTTTTCACCGCCGCGGGACCCGCGCCTGTTGCCGTGGCCGCCCATGTGCCCGGCCGGGGGGAATAGGCAAAGACATGGGCGTAGGTGAAGGGCAGGGATTTGACCAGGTTTTCCGTTTCTTTCGCCTCGCTTTCCGTCTCCGCCGGAAAACCGGTCAGAATGTCCGCGCCCAGGCCGAAGCGCGGCCAGACGCGGGCCAGATTCGCGCAAAAATCCGACAGCAGGCCGGGATTGTAATGTCCCCGGCCCATGCGCCGCAGCACATCCGGACTGCCGCTCTGCAACGAAAGGTGCAGATGCGGGGCGATGAGCCGCGCCGACGCCAGAACTTCCAGGGCTTTGGGGTCCAGTTGCCCCGGCTCCAGCGAACTCAGGCGCAGCCGGGCGCGTCCCGCCCATTCCGGCGCCAGTTCCCTGTCCAGGTATGCTGCGAGATCCCAGAAATCATGGGGCGAAGCGAGATCACGGCCGTACTGGGCCAGGTTGATGCCCGAAAGCGTGATTTCGCGAAAACCGGCATCCAGCAGGCGCCGGACCTCGGCCAGGCTTTCCGTTGCGGGCCGGCTGCGCGAAGGGCCGCGCGTCAGGGGCACGATGCAGAAGGTACAACGGTGCGAACAGCCGTCCTGCACCTTGACCAGGGCTCGCGAGCGGTCATAGCCGGAAACCGCGAAGGCGGGCCAAAGGAGCGTTGCCCCTTTGGAATCCCCGCAAGGGGCCTGAGGCCCCTTGACCCCGCGGTAGAGGGGGATGGCGAGGGACAAAAGTTCCGCTTTGGCGTCCTGAGGAATGACGGCCGTGACGCCGGGCAGGGCGGCCAGTTCTTCCGCCAGCACCTGGGCCGCGCAGCCGGTCAGAATGATGGAGGCGTCCGGTGCGGCGCGGCGGGCGCGGCTCACGCCGGACCGCACGTCGGCCACGGCTTTTGCCGTGACCGCGCAGGAATTGATGCAAACAATGTCGGCCAGGGCCGGATCGGATGCTTCCGTAAGACCCGCGGCCAGCCAGGCCTCGCGCAGGGCGTGGCTTTCGTACTGGTTGACCTTGCAGCCGAGGGTGATAAGGGTGAAGCGCGCGCCGGGCGCGAACAATGTGTGCGTCATGTCGGCTGCTGTATACCGGCCCACTGTCTGAAATCAAGTACATTGAGCCGCTGCCGGCGGCGCTTGCTTTTTCGCGAAAAGTAGCGGCATAATCGGCAGTGTTCATGATGAGGAGGCGCATATGCGCCGAGTGTTTTTTATTGTCCTGGTTTTTTTGCTGCTTTTTCCGGATGCGTCGGCCTCCTCGCCGGCACCGGCAGGGGGCCAGTCTTTTGGCGCTTTGCCGCAGTTCGTCGCGCGTAACGGGGCGCTGCCGGCAAAAGGCCGGGTGCTCATCCGTTCCGGCCTGGCCTGGATGAACGAAGATTCACCGCTTTTCGCATACCTGGAACGCGCGCTGGCCAAAGACCTTGCCGACCGGGGTCTTGCCGTTGTGAAAGTCGACCCTTCCCGCCTGGAACCTTTGCCGCCGGGCACCGCCGATGTGCGCAACGCGCCAGTGCCGGAACTTCCCGGCGGCGGCCGGGGCGGCAGGGGGGCCAGAGTCATGTCCGTGTCCGAGGCGGCGGCGCGCATGCAGGCCATGCACCTGTTCCGCGAAGGCAAGCTGCCCCAGGCCCGCTTCGGTAACCACGCCGATGTGCTGGGCGATCTGGCCGAGGGAAGCGCCAAGGGCGCCGCGAAGACGCCGCAGGCCGCGCGGAAAAGAGCGGTCCCGGCGGGCAATGAATTTTTCGTCGGCCTGACCGGGCCGGAGACGATCCGCTTTGCCCTGAGCCAGGAGGCGGGCCACCCGGCCTTGCGCGGCCAGGTAGATGTTCCTGGCCGCCTGCCGCGGGAACTGCAGGAGACGGACCCGGAAAAGGCCGATTACGCGCTGGTCGTGAAATTCGCCATGCTCTGGCCGGGAGCGCGGCAAAGAGCGCAGTCCGCCATTGTGGCGGGCTGGCATCTGCTGCTGCTCTCCTGCTATGATCTGGCCCCGGCCGGTGAAGGCAAAGAGCCGCGCCGCATATGGAACGCCGCGGCACAGCGCGTGGTTTCCGATCCGAACTTGAGTTTTACCTTGCCGGATATGGCAAAGGCGGCGCTGGCGAAATAGCGGAGCGGCGCTCTTCATCTCCGCCTGCGCCGCAGCAGCCAGAACACAGCCCCGACAAGGGCGAGGCCGAGCAGAATATAGGGCTCGTAGTGGTGCAACCGGCCCAGCAGGGCGGTCAACCCGGCGCCGAAGTAGTAGCCGGCGGCGGTGAAGCAGCAGGCCCAGACGGCCGCCCCCAGAAGATTCAGGGGTATGAACAGACGCGGGCGAACGCCGGAAACGCCCAGAAACACCGGGGCCACGCTACGCAAGCCGTAGAGAAAGCGAAAGAAGAGGATGAGGGGAACCAGGCGGCCGCCTACCCGCCGGGACAGGTCGTCCACTCCGGAGGCCAGACGCGGGAAGCGCCGCAGCAAGGGAATGCCCCTGTGACGGCCCAGCAGAAAAAACAGCTGATCGCTGACCACGCTGCCGCAAAAGGCGGCAAGCGCCACGAACGGCGGGTGCAGATAACCCTGGTGAGCCAGAAAGCCCGCCAAGAGGACGATGGTTTCCCCTTCCAGCAGGGTGCCGAGAACAATGGCCGCGTAACCGTAGGCACCGAGAAAGGCTGCCAGCGCGCCGGTCATGCTACTCGTCTTTGCCGCCCGAGGCCGCCGGAGGGGCGGCGTCCCCGTCCGCCTGCTTTTTCAGATTTTCCGGACGAATTTCCCGGTTCACGGGGTTGGTGATTGTTGGTATGGGCGGGCATTCCTTGCGGCGTTTGCGTCGCCGCCACCACCAGATCGCAAAAATTACGGCGGCCAGCGCGCCCAGAATATAGCGGCCGGCGTGGGGTACGGCTTCCATGAAGGCGGTTATGGCTTGGCCGAAGAAATAGCCGCCGGCGGTGAAGGATACGGCCCAGACCGCCGCGCCGATGAGGTTGAGCACCAGGAACTTGACGTGGTTGACCCCTGAAACGCCCATCAGAATGGGGGTCACGTTGCGCACTCCGTAAAGAAAGCGAAAACCCAGAATCAGCGGCGTCTCGTAACGAGAAAGCAGACTGGTGGCTCTGGCCACGTTGCATTCCAGCCGAGGAAAGCGCTGGATGATGGCCATGCCCTTCCAGCGGCCGAGAATGAACATCAACTGGTCGCTGGTCACGCTGCCGCAAAAGGCGGAAAGCGCGATGAGCGGCGGGGAAAGCAGGTCCTGCTGGGCCAGAAAGCCCGCGATGATGACGATTGTTTCCCCTTCCAGAAAGGTGCCGACGAGCAGCGCCAGGTACCCGTAACTCTGCAATAACTCAACAGGATCAATACCGAACATGCATGTATCTCCGACAGCCGCGCGGGCTGTTTCTTAGAGCATTGTAACTTTAAGGTTATATGGTTAAAGATTCGCCAAACATACCGCCCAAACGACGCAACGCTTAACAATGCGCACCCGCTCCATTCGCCGGGTCCAGGGCCGGCCAGGTCCTGGGGGGTGTGGGCGGAGCCCACATCCGGTTAATTTGGCTCCAACAAACAGAAATTTTAAGCGTTACGCGGCACTAGTGTCAAATTGCAAAAATAAGAGGGCTTATTTTTGCTAAGATCGCTACGCCGAAAAACGTCGTTTTCGGCTTGCTCCGCCGCCTGCGGCGGCGCAAAATCCTGACGGATTTTTTGTGTTTACTTTTGCAAGTAAACACTAGTTTTTCGGCACCAGTTTCAGGCGTGCGGCCACGGCGTTGGCCGCGGCCTGGATGAAATCCGCCCCCGGCACGGCCGATTTGCGGGCCGCGTCAAGCACCAGATGAGGGGCGTTGGCCAGGTCCGGGTCCGGGTTGATGCCGTATTCCGGGGGAAAGCTGTTGGTAAAATACATGTCCTGAAAACCCGCGAACTTCAGGGCGTGGGCCGTGGCATCCAGCACGGCGGTCTCTCCGGGCCTGATCAGGCCGTAGTGCAGCGCCGCCCTCAGCCCGGCCAGGCATTCGCCACCCTGAGTGCAGGCGATGTGCCCGTGGCGGTTGGCTTCAATCATGCCGTCCATGATGGCCTGTTCCGTGACCCGCATGACCTGGAAGGAACCGGACCCGGCAATGGCTTCATACCGTTCCGCCAAAAATTTCACCCGGGGAAAGGACACAGGGTTGCCGATCATGGCCGCCTGGGCCGCGCTTGCGGTCACGGGCACGGGTTCGTAGCGGCGTTTTGCGGGATCGGGCACGCTGTAATAGCGGTACACCGGGTCCGCGTGCTCCGACTGCACCCCGAACAGCCGGGGCAGGGCGCTGATGATGCCCAGGCGGTGCAGCTTCAAAAAGCCGGACATGACGGCGGTGATGTTGCCCGCGTTGCCGATGGGCACGAAAAGGGCCAGATGGGAGACGTCCCAGCCGTACCATTGGGCGATTTCAAAAGAAAAGGATTCCTGCCCCAGGATGCGCCAGCTGTTCTTGGAATTGAGCAGGGCAATCCGGTAGCTGTCGGCCAGCTTTTCCACCACTTTCATGCAGTCGTCGAACACTCCGGGAATTTCCAGCACCGTGGCCCCGCTGCCCAGCGGCTGCGAAAGCTGCTGCGGCGTGACCTTGCCGTGAGGCAGCAGCACCACGGACTTGATAGGACCGCCCACATAGGCGGCGTACAGAGCGGCGGCGGCGGAGGTGTCGCCGGTGGAGGCGCAGACCGTGAGCACCGAATCCCAGTTGTGCCTGCGCACCAGGGCTTTCAGATAACTGAACGCGACCGCCATGCCCCGGTCTTTGAAGGACGCGCTGGGGTTTTGCCCGTCGTTTTTGAAGGCGAAGGGGACGCCGACGGCTCTTTGCAAGGCCGGAGAGGCGCTGATGACCGGGGTGTTGCCTTCGCCGAGGTACACGATGTCTTCTTCTTCCAGCACCGGGGCCATCAGTTCGTAAAACCGGAAGATGCCGCGCAGGGCGGGGCTGCGCGAGGAGGCGCGGCTGTCGAAAAGAGCGCGCCACTCCGCGGCGGAAGTCTTTTTCAGGTCGTCAAAGTTTTCGTCTTCCAACAGCAGCACTTCACCGCAGGCCGGGCAGGTGTACAGCAGTTCGTCGATGCCGTGAACCGCGTCGCAGCCCAGGCAGCGGTAGCGCATGCGGCTCCGGTACGAAGGAAAGACGGAAGAGATGCTCATGGGTTTTCCTTGGGCTTATCCTTGGAGACGAGCCAGGGTTTTTCCTCGCCGCGCAGCAGCCGGCGAATGTTTTCCCGGTGGGCGTAAAAGACGATGGCCGCTACCAGCAGAGCCAGGGGCAGTACTTCCCACTTGCCGAAGAAAGCCAGCAGCACGGGCAGCAGGGTGACGAGGGTCAACGAGCCTAAGGACACGAAGCCGGAACGCCAGATGACCAGCATGCAGACCAGGCCCGCGCAGAGCAACTGCCAGAAGGCCAGGGGAATGAAGACGCCGACGGTCGTGGCCACGGCCTTGCCGCCGGTAAAGCGCATGAACAGCGAATAGCGGTGCCCCATGATGGCCGCCAGGGCGGACAGGGAATGCAGGGCCGGAGAACCGGGAGCGATATGCATGGCAAGGGCCACGGCGGCAAGGCCCTTCAGCGCGTCGCAGATCAGCACCAGCACCCCCCACTTGGGGCCGCAGAGCCGGGCCACGTTGGTGGCGCCCACGTTGCCGCTGCCGCCCGTTCTGGGGTCAAGGCCGCAGAACTTCGTGCCCACGATCAGGCCGAAGGGGATGGAACCCAGTATGTATGCGGCGACAAGCCACAGCCAGACCAGCATGGGACTACCCTCAGTTTTCCATGACTTCGAGCACGGTTATTTCGTTGAGCAAGGGGTTTACCTTGCCGATACGCACCTTGAGCCTTTGCCCGGCGTAAATTTTTTCGCCCATCATCCTGCGTCGGGCGCGGACGGTTATCTGGCCCAACGGCAGAGAAAGGAAAACGAACATGTCATTTTCCTCCGTGACCACGGCGTCGTGCCAGGCCTTGTCGCCCGCCTGTTTGTAAAAGAGCAGCTTCCAGTAGCGGGGGCGAAAACGTTGAATCTGTCCCGTCTGCTCCATGGCCGAAGACAGCAGGGGCAGCGTCGCGTCCAGGTCTCGCCGGCTGTAACGGGCATTGCCCGACAGCAGACGGGTCACGATCTGTCCTTCGTTCACAAGATCAGTATACCGTCTGATGGGCGAGGTCAAAGGGGCGTAACAGGACACGCCCAGCCCCGCGTGGGGTCTGGGCGAGGTTTCCACGACGGCCGGAGGCAGATGTCTGACGATGCGGGCGATATCTTCGGGATTGGTCCAGACGCCGGCGAATTCTTTGGGCAGAGCCACATCTTGGGTGCGGTAGAGCAGGGCCGCGTCTTCTCGCGTGGCCCAGGCGGCAAGCACGGTGTTGGCCAGAATCATCAACTCGCCCACCAAGAGGTGGGCAGCTACGCAAAGCGGAGCGTTTTTCAGGGTCACCAGGGTTCGGCCGGCTTCTTCGCGCAAAAAAATTAGAGCATCCGGCTTTTCGGTGATGACCGCGCCCGCGTTGATGCGCCGCTGCTGCAACAGAACCGCCAGATCAAACGTGTCGCGCAGCATGGCGGCATGGGGCGCGGCGGCCGCCGCCTCTTCCGGCGAAACCGCAAGCCCGCTCTCCGCGTCATCGCCGCCAAGCAGGGCTTCGCAGGCGTCCACGGTCAAGTTGGCCGCAAGCCGCACCCAGGCTGTGCGCGGCGTCAGGTTCGCGACGGTCCCGTCCGGACTCAGGCTGATGTCCAACAGCAGCGTCGGGCGAAGTTCGCCTTGCAGCAGGCTGAACAGGGCGGCTGTTTCGCGCGGCAGCATGTGCTGGTCGCCCTCGGGCAGGTAGATGCTGCTGGCCCGGCGCAGCACGGCCTTATCCAGGCCGCTGCCGAAAGGCCAAAAGAGCGCCGGGCAGGCAAAGGCCAGGCTCAGGGCGAAACTGCCGTCCGGCCCGCGCGTGAGACTGAAAGCGTCGTCCACGTCCAGGGTCTGCGGCGGGTCGATGCTGACAAAGGGGCCTTGCGCGTCGGGAACGTTCGGAGCGGCATCGGTTACAGCTTTTTGCAGGGCGGCCAGTTCTTCGACAAAAGGCTCGGCCCAGTCACCGGTCACGTCATACCCGGCCCGGTCCAGCCAGAAATTGTGGTGCTCCGGCGCCAGCCCCCAGGCCACGGCCAGGTGCAGGGCCAGATGCGGTTCGTCGGGCAGGGATTTGGTCAGCAGCTTCCAGGCTTCGGCATTGCTGTTGGTTTCCGGGTCCGCGATGCGCAGCCGGATCATGGCGGCGAGCTGCTCCGCCAGTTCGGACGACAGGCCGAGGGACATCTTTTCCGCGTTCGTCACCGGCCCGCGCGCGCCGAGGTGCACGCCCCAGAGCAGACGGAAGAATTCACCGCCGATGCCGGCGAATTCTTCGCGTTGCCGGACGCTTTCCTGTTCCGTCAGTCTGAGTTCGACCTTTGCCGCGTCGTAAATTTCAAAATTGGGCGGGTTGAACTTGAAGTGGGTTTTGCAGGCCAGCGCGGCGTGTCCCACGGCCGCCATTCTGTCTTCGTCGGGATTTTCCCAGACCAGTTCGGCCAGCCAGGAGACGGACGCGCGATCCACTTCGCCCTGGGCCAGTTCCCAGACCTGCATGATGTCGCATTCCGCGGCCAGCTTTTCGCGGGCAAGGCGGTGCTGTTCCAGCATGTCCGCCATGTCCTGGCGGGAACGGTCGGGGTTGTAGACCGGGCCGTACCAGGGCAGCAGCCGCGATACGGAAAGTTTGCTTTCCCGCCTGCCGGCGCTGAGCAGGCGGACAGAGTCGCCTTGCGTTTCCAGCACCCAGTGCTGAACGGGTTTGTTGCCCTGCATGCATTCGACGATGCAGCCCGGTCCGGGGAAAGTGATACGCGAACCTGCCATGCGGCCTGCTTTAAGGGCTGGTGACGCTATGGTTTTTTTGTCCTCCGCCCGCGTCAGGAAGATTTTTTATTCCGGTCGAGTACCGTAAAAGTACACTCCCTTCATAAAAAATCTTTCTTCCTTGGCGGAGGGCAAAAATCCTCATAGCGTCACCGGCCCTAGGGGGCGCCCGCGAAATGCAATCGTCGGGCCCCCCCGGTAAAAAATCCACCCCGATATATATGGGGTCAAGGGGGCTAAGCCCCCTTGCGGGAGTCCAGAGGGCAGAGCCCTCTGGTTTAATGTTTAAACGACCTCTGGCCGGTGAATACCATGGCCACGTCCCTTTCGGTGACCGCCGCGATGACTTCAAAATCGCGCAGGGACCCGCCGGGCTGGGACATGGCCC
>JAVBRE010000248.1:0-11240 GCA_031548325.1 Desulfovibrionaceae bacterium | reverse complement strand
AGTACGAGAATCCCCTCTTGTGAACCATTTCGTTCCGCAAAAGCGGCAGCATTACTTCGACGCCGATAACGCCGTTTGGCGCTTTAATCATTTCCTTTGCTTTGTCTTTATCAGTATGCGGGGCATGGTCTGACACAATGATATTGACTGTGCCGTCTTCCAATCCTTCAATCAGTGCTTCAATATCATCCTGCGTTTGCAAACAAGGAGCCATTTTTGCTTTTGTGCCATAAATTTTTCTTGCTTCTCTTGTTAAGAGCAAATGATGCGGGCAAACTTCAGTTGAAATATGCAACCCTTCGGATTTGGCCTTCCGTATCATATCCACGCTTCTTCTTGTGCTTATATGCTGAAAATGGATCCTTCTTCCCCCCACATCCCTGATCAATTCCAAGTCACGGGCCAGAATCGACGTTTCGGCGGAAGGCAGAAAAGCAGTCGGTCCAAACCATTTCATATGCTCGTCTTCTTCATGCAGCAAAATTATTATGTTGTGTTCTTTTGTTTTCATCAAAACCTTATAAAGAACAGTCAAATCCATCAAACAGTTGCCGTCATCGGAAAAAATTTCCACTCCTGATGCGACCAACTCATCGATATCGCTCAGCTCCTTGCTTATAACTCCCATGCTCTGGATGCTTTTGGTCAAACTTCCGACCTGTATGGTTTTTACTTTGGCTTCTTCTCGTATTCTGTCCATGATCATCCGGTGTACTGTAACGTTATCCGGAACCGGAATAACGTTCGCCATGGCCACAACCGTTGTCGCGCCCCCTTTGGCGGCCGCATAGGTATCCGTGGCAATACTCGCTTTATATGACAGCCCGGGGTCCCGAAGATGAATATGGACATCAACGATGCCGGGCGCGATAACCATCCCCGTGCAATCCAGGATTTGCTCCGCCCGGCACGCATCGTACGCGTCTATTCCCGCAATTTTCCCATCGCAAATCAGCACATCCGCAATCTGGTCTCTGTTGCAACTGGGATCAATGACGCGGCCGTTTTTCAGTAGCGTTTTCATTTCTCTCTCACCATATCCATATTTTGAATGTATCGTTACAGCATATTGGGTAAAAACTGCACGATCTCCGGAAAAAGCAAAAAGAAGAACATCATTATATACAACAGTATCATATAAGGGATGCATACGGTGGCTATATCCAAGACATCCGCTTTATCAACCAAGGTCCGGGCGACAAAGAGATTTGTCCCCACGGGCGGCGTCAAATATCCTATTTCACATAGCAAAACAAAAAGGACCCCAAAGACCATGGGGTCAAATCCCACGGATTTCAAAATGGGAACAAAGATGGGAGTAAGCAGGATAATCATGCCCATGGAATTGACGAAACAGCCCAGGATCAGAACAATTATGGACAGGAGCAAAACAACGATCACCGGGTCGCTGGAAATGCTCTGAAACGCGATCACCGCGTTTTGCGCAATGTTGCTGAGCGTCAAGATATACGAATAACTCGCAGCGGCAGCCCAAATAATAGCCAAAGTACCCGTTGTGACCACGGTTCCGCGAACACAGTCCCAAAACCCTTCCCAGTCCAGTTCCTTGTAAAGAATTCCCACGCCCAGTCCGTAAAATACGGCTATGACCGCCGACTCCGTGGGCGTGAAGATTCCCATATAGATCCCGCCCAGGATCATTACCGGAGCCATCAGGGAAAAAAAACCTTTGCCGGCCGCGTGGACGACTTTTTTGAAAGAAAATTTTTCCTTGCTGCTGCCGTCTTCGCCCTTCAGATACTTCCGGGCCAGCAAATACGTAACGACCACCATAACCGCCGCCGTCATGATGCCGGGGACGATGCCGGCCAAAAACAACTTGGCCACGGACACCTGGGCCAGCACTCCGTATGCGACAAAGCTGATGCTGGGAGGAATGAGCACCCCCAGCACCCCGCCGGAAGCGGCAATCCCCGCGGCGAATTTCTCGGGATAGTTCCTCTTTTTCATTTCAGGAACCATCACGGATCCGATGGCCGCGCAGGTGGCCGGCGAAGCGCCGGATATCGCAGCGAAAAAAGCGCAGGCAAAAATGGTGGTCATGCCCAGGCCGCCTTTAATCGTCCCGACCAGCGACTCGGAAAAGTCCACCAAGCGGCGGGACAGGCCCCCTTTTGACATCAAGTTGCCGGCGAATATGAACATCGGAATGGCGACCCAGGTAAAGGAGCTGAGCCCGGTGTACAGGTTTTGCGCCATAATATGGACCGGTATCTGATACACAGCGAAGGCGACGACACTGGAAATGGCCAAGGCAAAGCCGATGGGAACTTGAATAAACATCAGGAGAAGGAGCAGTCCAATCAAGATAAGCACTGTTGCCATATCATTTTTTCCCTTTATTCTGGGATACTGCTTGCAAGTATTTTACTTTCATACGGATATTGCAAATCAAAAAGACAGTCATAACCGTAAAAGAAAGAAATACTATTGAGTATACAATTGATACTGGTATTTCTAGTATGGATGTCTTCGCCGCATATTTCAGATTAAATTGGATCAGTAGGAATCCGCCATACGCGATATATGCGGAAAATATCAGCCAAACCGCGTCAGCCATGACTTTTAGCACAGCCTGCGCCTTCTCAGGTATATACATATCAAGAACTTCTATCCGTATATGTTTGTCCAAACGTACACAGTACGCGATAGCAGCGTATAAAAACCAAATAAAGACAATGATATTCAGTTCATCAAAAGCAGCCGATGTTTTCCCAATGATGAATCTGCATATAACATTGACGAAACAATAAATTGTGACAAACATCATGCAGACGACTGCTAAATAATAGTCTAGGTTTTTTATAATTTCGCCCAGACTTGGAACCATTTTTTTCCTGGTGGGATTTGCCATGGCATCACTCAACTCCCGCATGGGGTGGTCCGTTGTGAGGGAGAGGCAATCCCGGCCCGGGACTGCGGCCCCGATCCCGGGAGCCTTCCCCGGTCAGCGTGCGGAATCTGGTTTCCGTTCCGTTTCTTATTGCAGCTTGCTTTGCCCGTCCTGGATCAAGCCGTTAATGACGTCCATGCCGCCAACCTTGCCCGCCGTAGACGACCAGATACTCTGGACGCGGGGTCGCAACTGGACGGGATCCAATTTTGTGATCTCCAGCCCGGCGGCCTGGTATTTGCCGATAACCGCCAAATCATACATTTCGCAGAAGCCATCAATATAAATGGCCGCTTCTTTGGCGGATTCAACCAGGATCGTCTGGATATCCTTGGGCAAAGAGTCGAAATAGGTGGCGCTGATGAGAAAACTGGTAGCCGTATACCCGTGATTGGTAATCGTCAGGTATTTCTGGACCTCGGCATAGCCCTGGTCGTAACTCCAGGAATTGGCCGACTCTTGGCCGTCGACCGTTTTTTGCTGCAACGCGGTAAAGATTTCATTGCCGCTCATGGTAATCGCATTGGCGCCAAACGCTTTCACCAGTTGTACCAGTATCGGGTTGCCCGGGACCCTGATTTTCAGGCCCGCGAAATCGTCGACCGTCTTGATCGGCCTGTTGCTGTTGGTGAATCCCCGGACGCCGCCGTTGTAGACGGCCAGGATCTTGACGCCCGACGCCTTTTCAAAGCCTTGATAGATTTTTTTCGCCGTCGGTCCGTTCAACGCGCGGGAGGCGCTCCGAAAATCATTGAACAAGAACGGCAGGGCAAAGACGTTCATGGGTTCGTAGATATTGACCATGTTGGCAAAAGCCAGCGAGGCGGTCTGGATCGCTCCCGCGGCTACCTGCTGCAACACTTCGGGGTCTGTTCCGAGCTGCGACCCGGGATAGATATCGAACTTGACGAGGCCGTTGGTCCGGGCCGCCATTTTTTCGGCCAGGAGCATGGCATAAATATAGTGATACGAGGTGTCGGCAACAGGCTGATTGACATGCATCCTCATTGTATATTTGGCAGCCGCGCTTGCGCCGCCGGATGGCGCCAGGGTCGCGGCAAGACACAGAATGAGCATGACCGCCAGAGAAATGTGACTTTTTTTCATTTGCTTAGTCTCCTGCTTTCTTTTTATGGAACCGAAACGAGGAACTTCGTAGCCTGTTGCCATATCGTGATTTTTCCGGATGCCACCCGTGAAACGCGCCGCTGAACGCACCGTTTCCCGTCTAGCCCTTTTTTGTCAGGTGGCGATGATCCCTGCTGAAAGCGCGCAATGCCTCCTGGTTCAACTCTCTCTTGTACCCGGCGGGGATCACGATGTGCCCGTTGGCAAACCCCAGCGGAGTTGTAAAGATCGCGCTGGTGGGCTTCAAATACCCATTTTGTTCCCCCGCTGCCGCGACGCCGCCGTTGACCGCGATGAGGGTCTCATGGAAACATCCTATATCGGAAGACACGCCGTTGCCGATCAGCACCTTGATCCCATACCGTCTCGCGGTCTCCATTTCCCGCTGCATGCTGACGGCGCTGGCCGACTTCATGAGTTTGAACTTGATAAACTGGGCGCAGCCGTATTCGCCGGTATGGATGACATCCTGCTCATTGAAAATGGACTCATCCAGCATCAAGGGCAGCGGCGACTGGGGCGCCAGTTCAATCATGGGTTCCCACAGACCGGCCGCGAACGGCTGCTCCAAGAGCTCGATATTTATCGGGTCAATACTATGGACAAACCGCAAAGCCTGCTCCATCGAATACGCCTGATTGGCATCCAGCCGGAGCAGCGCATCCCGCCCTACAATCGCCTGTATCTTTTTTACTTTTTTAATATCCGCATCCAGGTCGAAACCGATCTTTATCTTGAGCGTCGTGAAACCGTCCCGCAACCGCTTCTCAACGTGTCCTTCCAGGGTTTCCTCCCGGGAGGGGTTGACAATCCCCACCAGCGGAAAGCGGATTTCCCGCTCGGGCAAAGCCAGTATCGGTTCTTGCCGCAATTCTTCCAAGGCAGTCAGGTAGGTGGTAACCGCCAGGGGAAAGTCACCTTTCCATTTTTTAATGGATGCGTACGCCTCTTCGATATCTTGCCCCAACACTTCAGGAGCCTGCCGCCACACAAACTCCCAGACGCTTTCGGGAGTTTCCTTTTGATAGCCGGGCTGCGCCGGGGTTCCTTCCCCCATGCCCACCCTGCCGTTTTCATCGGTCAACACCGTAACGGTCGCGGTAAATTCCCGCAACACGCCCATGGAATTGCCATAAGGCACCGTCAACGGCAGGCGCAGGTCATAAAGGTCTATGGCAGCAATCATATGATCCCCTTTCTTTACCTCAAAAACTTCCGTACTCCGCAACATGAAACTTCATATACTTTTCTCTTGCGAGACGCCGGGGGACGGCCCCCTGCCGGAGCCAGGGCCGCGGGCACAGGCTCCGCGCGGAACCCCGGCCTCCATCGGCACGAAGAACATGTTGCATGTCGCTACCCCATGAGTATCCGGACAGCCGTGTCGTCCTCCTGCTCGGTGAGGAACGGGATGCCGGTGGCTCTGGCGGTTTCTTCATTGGCCGCACCGATATCGTCTCGGGTGATGCGCTCGACGCCGAACTTCCTGGCCCCGCCCATAAGGTGCTGGACCCCGGCTCCCAGGCGGTCGCACATGGTCCACATGGCCACCGCGCCGAGGGGAAGGCGTTTTGCTTCGGCCGTGCCCAGCCGTTGTTCCAGGTCGTGGTAACCGGCGAAGATGGTTTCCGGCATCTCGCCGATGGCGGCCACGGTTTTGGGGAGTGTGCCCCAGGCCCCGTTGACCGCGGCCCGGCGGTCCGGAAACAGGGCGCCCTCAATATTTGAGCCGAGAAAGGCGGGCACCATGAAGGCCCGAGAGAGACAGACGGCCTTGGCGTAGGGTGCGCCCAGGGCCAGGGCCTTGAACACCTGACTGGGTTTGGCCAGACCGCCGCCCACGGCGATGTGCACAACCTTGCGCCCCCGGGCGCGGTACCGGTCCGCGTATTCCCGGGTTTTGGCGTGCAAGAGGATGGAGGGCACGCCCCAGGTGTCGATCATGTCGTTGGGGCTCATGCCGGTGCCGCCGCCGGAGCCGTCCACAGTCAAAAGATCAAAGTCGAGGTCCGAAGCCGCCCGGATGGCCAGGGCCAGGTCGGCCATGCCGTAGGAGCCGGTTTTCAGGGCCAGGTGGGAGACGCCCGCCTCCCGCAGTTCCTTGGCCTGCGCGGCCAGTTCTTCCAGCACGGCTTCCGGAGACTCACAGCCGGGATAGGTCATGCCGGTATAGCGGGTGAACGCGCGCAGCCGCCCTTCCTGAAAAGCCTTTTCCGTTTCCGGGTCGTCGGGATTGGGCCGGATGCAGTAGCCGCGCTGTTTCATGAACCGCGCATGTTCGATATCGCGAATGAGGCCTTCGCCGCCAATGGCCTTGGCCCCCTGCCCCCACTTTATCTCGATGGTCACGTCCCTGCCGTAACGCTCCGCCACGTACCGGCCCACGCCGTTCAGACCGTCGTTGACGTTGAGCTGCACAAACAGGCGGCCGTATCCGTCGTGATAACGGCGGTAAGAGGCGATGCGCGCGTCCAGGTCCGGGAGCGCGGCTACCGTGCTGTTTACGAAGGTGGTCTTCCTGTCGCCGCCGCCCACGTTTTCGCCGATGGCCAGGGGGATACCGCACAGGGCGGCTCCCACGGCGAAACTATCCCAGTATTTGTCCACAACGGGGTTGCGGCTTAGCGCGCCGATGATGAAGGGATAGCGGCTGGGTGTCCCGCTCTCTCCGCCGATGACGGTTTCCAGCCGGGCGTCACAGTAAGCGATATCCCGGGCCAAGGCCCGTTGGCGGTCGAACCCGGCGCTGCCGTAGAGCGCGCCGCGCACACGCAGGGCATTATATGAAACGCCCGTCGGACTGGTGTTATCCGACCCGATGGAGGCGTCGCCGTAGCCACTGGGAAAAAGGGTCCGCCGTCCGAGCAAGGAACTGAGCCAGGTCTCGCATTTACCCTGGCAATCCACCCGGCAAAACCCGCACAACCCGGATTCACAGGGCATGCCCCTGTTCATACTGCCGACTTTTTCATTGCTTTTCTGCCACATGCCGCGTCCTCTACTTTGTATGCCGTTTTGTTTTAGTCCTAAGGGTTGTTCCTTTTTGCAGAAAAAGCACAAAGCATGCCAGTTGGATCCCCAAAATGCTCTACCAATAATATAGGTATATTATATCGATCGCATTGACAGAGAATAGCTGGAAATGCTATTTTTAGATATAATTATGCCCAAAATAGATATTTACCCTATTCAAAAGTGATCACTACATGAGCGACAGCCTGTTCGGGGTAATGGTTCATTCGGTGTCCGTGGCGGCCATCGTGCGCGAGGTCATCGCCCGGGAGCGTCTTAACTGCCGGGTGTGTGTGACCACCTACGAAAGCGCTCTGGACGACGCGGCCGATCTTATGGCCCAAGGGTGCGAAGTACTGGTCTGCCACGGCGGGTCCCGGGAAACGGTCTACCGGGAACACAGTCAGCGTACGGTTTTCATAGAACGGTCGGACATTGACCTGCTCAAGGCTCTGGTCAAGGCGGGCCAAGAAACCCGGGAAGTCATCCTGACCGCCTACGCGACCGAATCACGCGACATCGCCCTGATGGAGGCCTTGACCGGCATGCGCATCCACGACGTGCGGTACACGGACCACCGCATCCTGGAGCGCAAACTGGCCGCCCTGATCAAAAAAGGCGTGCGCGTCGCCGTTGGCGGCGGCGGCACAGCCTTGATCATGGCCCGGTTGGGCGGCACGACCTTCCTTGACGAACCGAGGCCCGAAAACATCCGCATCGCCTTTGCCCGAGCCCTGGCGCTGTCCCGGTCCCGGCGCATGGAACGGAACTGGGCCGACAGCCTCAAAGGCATCATCGCCTTTTCCAAAGAGGGGGTGCTGTTCATCGACAGAGCCGGCAAGGTTCTTTTTTCCAACGACGTAGCCCTGCGCCTGCTGAATGTGGATACCGCCGACGCCCTCGCGCCCTTTTTCGAAAAACTGCTTGTGCCCGACGTGCTGGCGGACGCCAGACCGCGTGTGGACGTGCTGGCGGATATCGCCAACCGCAAGGTGCTCGTCTCCAGTTTTCTCTTGAACCTCAACCCGGAAAACAGCGGCGTGGTCGTCTTCATTCACGATGTGGAATCCCTCCAGGGCATGAGCGTGAAAATCCGTAAAGAGTTGTATAAACGCGGATTCACGGCCAGGTACGATCTGGCGGACATCCGGGGCAATTGCAAGGCCGTGGTCCGCCTGAAGCAGAAAGTCCGGGTGTACGCGCCGACAGACCTGCCGGTGCATATCATGGGAGAAACCGGCACCGGCAAGGAACTGGTGGCCCATTCCCTGCACACCGCCAGTTCGCGCCACAACGAGCCCTTTGTCCCGGTCAACTGTTCCGCCCTGCCCGAGAGCCTTCTGGAAAGCGAGCTTTTCGGACATGAGGAAGGGGCCTTCACCGGGGCCCGCAAAGGCGGCAAGCAGGGATTGTTCGAACTAGCCCACAAGGGCACGCTGTTTCTGGACGAAATAGGCGGCATTGGCCTGGCCATGCAGGCCCGCTTGCTCCGCGCCCTGGAAGCCAAGGAAATTATGCGCGTGGGCGGCGACAGGATCATTCCCGTGGACGTGCGCATCCTTTCGGCCTCGCACATTCCCTTGCGCGACTTAGTCGCGCAAGGGGAATTCCGGGCGGATCTTTTCTACCGCCTGGAAGGACTGGGCATCGCCGTCCCTCCCCTGCGCGAACGGGGCGAAGACATCCTGCATCTCGCAGCCTGGGCTCTCGCCCGCAGGGGCAGAAGCGAGGCAGCCCTTTCGCCAGAGATCCGTGCCCGTCTCCGGGACTACGGCTGGCCGGGCAACGTGCGCGAACTCGTCGCAGTGCTTGATGCCTACGCCATCCTCTTGGGAGACAGGGAAAACGACCTGGACTGCTTCCTGGAAGTGTTCAACGACAGGGGATGCTCCGCTCGCCCCGCGCCGCCGCCACACCCTCCGGCCGAGGCACGGCGCGTATCCCTCCCGCTCAAAGACCGGCTGGCCCGCATCCGGCTGGATCTGCTCCGGGAAGCTCTGGACAATTGCGGCGGCAACCAAAAACGGGCGGCCCGGGAACTGGGGCTCGGCTATACCACCGTCCGCCGCCTGCTCGCCGCGACCGAGGCCAGCCCGAACGTGACGGCTGATGCATTGACCGAAGCCAGTTGCCAAAAACGCCGGATAGCATGATAACGCGGTCCTGGCGGCTAAACCTCCGCCAGAGCCGTTGCCGGAATGCGCGAGCGGCACGCCAAGAACGGCCTGCATCCTTTTTCACGGACAAAAAGCACGGGGGTGTTCCACGCCGCCTTCGCAAAGATTGAGTCCGCAGGTGGACAAAAAAGGCCAAAATACCTTGCAAATAAAGGATGTTGGCCTTTCTCTTTGTTTCATTGAATCCGGCAAAAACTTGTTCTTACCCACTCTTCACTACGCCGGAAACTGGCGGTTGCCATGTATTACGCGCAAAATATGCACCTTAGTGTCGCGCTCAGCGTATCTACAGCATTTTACGCTTGAAATAGTCGCTTGACGGCGAGCCAAGCTCGCCTACGCCTATTTCGCGGCAAGGATTTGCGGACAAATCCTTGCAGAGCATTTCAAGTGTGAAATGCTCTAAACACGTAAGGCGTATCCTTAACAAGCCATTCCCTGATGCCCGGCATTCTGCCCGGCTTGCCCGCTCCCGGAAGTGTGGCAAGCCGCTCAGGCGCTTTAAAGATGCGCTTCACATATTCTTCCACGGCTTCAAAGGATACTCCTTCTCCAAGTAGGTAATCAGATATGCCGTCCAGGTCTTCCCAGGCGCTTTCCGTCCATTTGAGGGGCAAGGGCTTACGAAGCGACATTGGAACCCTTCGCCTTTAACCTTGCCGCCACTTCGCCATGGCTGATTACCCGACCGGCTTCCATGTCGTCTATTCCCTTTTGCACCTCGGCCAGATACCATGTTTCGCGTTCAAGATATTGGGCGACGGCTTCCTTGATGATCCAGGCGCGAGGCCTGTCCATCTGCTCGGCCATCTTGTCGAGTTGCTCTCGGATTTCCGGGTCGAACCGGACTGTGGTTACGGGCTGCATAACCGCTCCTTATGTGTTCCTATGTATTCTCTCGTGTGCTTGGAGAATACATCCTCTTTGGCGGCACGGCAAGACCTCTGCTCAGTGGGGCTTGTCCTTTTCCTTCGCTGTGTATAGCGTATGGATGCTGAGGATAGCGTCATGCAAAATCAAACTAAAATTTTCCAGTGAGGCAATTCCCTGGCTAACGACTTAGCGGAGAACCCAAAGTGGACAAACGGCTTTTTGAATCACCTCTCGGCTTTTTCTGGGAGCCGACAACCATTCCGCTGCCGCATGAAAACAGGCCGGATTTGGCCCTTTTCATGTTCAAAAAGAACATGGCCGGGATTGTCTGGAACTCTTTGGGGGTTTTTGAAAATAACCCCTCCACCCTGCCGCAGACGGAAACCATTCTCCAAGGGCAAGCTGTAGGGGGTATCAGCATCGACCAGTTGAATCAGGTGAAGCGTTTTGGCGACGCGGCGACCCAGCTGATTGATTCCGTGAAAAATGCGGCCTTTCGCCTTGATATGGACTTCGCCAAGCAGCTTCATGCCATCGTCGGCAAGGAAGAGGCCCTGGAATGGGGAGTGCTGAGGAGCCAACAAGTCCATATCCACGGGGTATCGCATATCCCACCGGCAGCGGATGAACTTCCCTCGATTGCTGAAAAAGGATTTTCTTTTTTACGCGAGCAGGTGGAAGACCCAATAGAGCGGGCAATTGCCGCTTTCCTGTTCATATCTCGGACACAGTTTTTCTTTGATTGCAACAAGCGAACCGCCTCACTGATGATGAACGGAGTGCTGTTGTCGGCGGGCTACCACCCGATTACCGTTCTAAGAGAGACGACTGAAGAGTTTAACGAAAAGCTGAGAGCGTTTTACAACTCCGGTGACGCGACTGGGATATTTGGCTATTTCAACAGGGTTTGCTCAAAATTGTATCCTGCGTAGTAGGCATGAAATGAGTAATGAGCAGTTGACATTTGACCGTGCATGGCCTGTGGATAGGCTACTTGTGACCCCACCCCCCAAAAGTATGCCATTGCGAAGTTAGTGATCCTGGCATAGGAGCCAGGAAATGAAACGCGCACGATTTTCAGAAGAACAAATTATTGGGATCTTGCGGCAGGCCGAGGCCGGGGTCCGTGTTGTGGA
>JAVBRE010000190.1:0-4566 GCA_031548325.1 Desulfovibrionaceae bacterium | reverse complement strand
CCGTCCGGTCCCGGCGGCCCCCGTCCGTCCGGCCCCGGCGGTCCTCGTCCGTCCGGTCCCGGCGGCCCCCGTCCCGGCGGCCCCGGCGGTCCCCCCCCCCCCGTCACACCCGGCGGCGGCCCCGCACCCGATTCCGCGTCTGACGCAAGCAAGAGAAAGCGGCAGAAAACCCGTCGCACTGTCGAATTTGAATCCGGCGGCGCCGGCAGCGAAGATTTCAACAAGCGCCGCAAGGAACAGGATACCGACGACGGCACCTGGGCGCGCAGCCGTAAAAAAGGCCGCAAGAGCAAAGAACAGACCCGCGCCACGGTGACGCAGCCCCTCAAGGCCGCCAAACGTAAAATACGCGTGGACGAATTCATCCGGGTGTCGGATCTGGCCCACCAGATGGGTCTCAAAGCCACGGAAATCATCAAGGTGCTCTTCGGTCTCGGGGTCATGGCCACCATCAACCAGACTCTGGACGTCGACACCGCAGCCCTGGTGGCCGCCGAATTTGAATACGAAGTGGAAAAGGTCGGCTTTTCCGAAGAGGCCTTCACCGAAGACCAGAAAGCGGACGATCCCGAAAACCTGTCCACCCGCCCCCCTGTTGTCACCATCATGGGCCATGTGGACCACGGCAAGACCTCGCTGCTGGACGCCATCCGCAAATCGTCCGTGGTCAGCGGCGAAGCGGGCGGCATTACCCAGCACATCGGGGCCTACCACGTCAAAACGAAAAAAGGCGAAATCGTGTTCCTGGACACCCCCGGCCACGAAGCCTTTACCGCCATGCGCGCCAGGGGTGCGGAAATCACGGATATCGTGGTCCTGGTGGTTGCGGCCGACGACGGGGTCATGGAACAGACCCGTGAAGCCATCAGCCACGCGAAAGCAGCCGGCGTGCCGATCATGGTGGCTGTCAACAAGATGGACAAGCCGGAAGCCGACCCCGACCGCGTCAAGCGTGAACTGGCCGATCAGGGCCTGGTGGCCGAAGACTGGGGCGGAGACACCACTTTCTCGTATGTTTCCGCCAAAAGCCGCATGGGCATTGACGAATTGCTCGAGCTTCTGGCTCTGCAGGCTGAAATTCTGGAACTGAAAGCCAACCCGGACAAAGCCGCGCGAGGCCATATCATCGAAGCCAAACTGGACAAGGGCCGCGGTTCTCTGGGCACGGTTCTCATCCAGCAAGGCACCCTGAACCTGGGCGATTCCTTTGTCTGCGGCGTGCATTTCGGCCGGGTACGGGCCATGTTCGACGACCAGGGCAAAAAGGTGAAAAGCGCCGGGCCTTCCATCCCCGTTGAAGTGCAGGGTTTTGAAGGCGTGCCCGAAGCGGGCGAGGAATTCGTCTGCATTCCCGACGAAAAGGCCGCCCGCCGCATCGCCGAAACACGGGGAATGAAGCAGCGTGAAAAAGCCCTGGCCAAAGAGTCGCGCATCACTCTGGAAACCTTTCTGTCCCGCAAGCCGGACGAGGTCGAAGCCCTGGTGCTCAACCTGGTTGTCAAAGCCGACGTGCAGGGATCTCTGGAAGCCATCACCGACGCCATGGGCAAGATGTCCACGGACAAAGTGCGCCTCAACGTCATTCATGGCGGGGCCGGGGCCATTTCCGAATCCGACGTGCTGCTGGCGTCCGCATCCGACGCCATCATCATCGGCTTCAACGTGCGCCCGACGCCCAAAGCCAAGGAACTTATCGAACAGGAAAAAGTCGACATCCGCTTCTACGACATCATCTACAAACTCGTGGAAGAAGTGAAGAGCGCCATGACCGGTATGCTGGCCCCGGTGGAAAAAGAAGTCTACCTGGGCGTTGCGGAAGTGCGCGATACCTTCAGCGTGCCGAAAGTCGGCACCATCGCCGGCTGTCATGTTTCCGACGGAAAGATCGTGCGCAACGCCCAGGTGCGGCTCTTGCGCGACAACGTGGTCGTCTACACCGGCAAAATCAGCTCGCTGAAACGCTTCAAGGATGACGCCCGCGAAGTGCTCAAGGGCTACGAATGCGGCATCGGCCTTGAACGTTTCAACGACGTGAAGGTCGGCGATTCCATCGAGGCCTTTGAAATGGTGGAAGAGGCGGCCAGCCTGTAAGCTATGGTTATCGGCCTGTTGCGCGTCGAATTCCGGTTGCACGGCAACACCTCGCTGAAAGACAAGCGCAAGGTGGCTAACAGCCTGAAACAGAAGGTGCGCAACAAGTTCAACGTGTCCATAGCCGAAGTCGGCAGCGAAGACGACATGGGGCGCCTTGCCCTCGGCATCGTTTCCGTCAGCAACGACCGCCGCCACATGGAAAGCCGCCTGACCAAGTGCCTGTCCATGATGGAAGCCGCCTGCCCGGAAGAAATGGTGTACAGCGATATGGAGTACCTGGGCATTGACTGAAACGACGGAACAATCGCGCATGTGCGCGGCGATCGCCGCGCGCATCAAGGCCGCGAAACGCATCCTGGCCGTCACGCATGCGAACCCCGACGGCGATGCCCTGGGCTCTCTCGCGGCCATGGGACATATCGCCGTCTCGCTGGGCATCGACACGCGCCTTTTTTGCGAAAGCCCGCTGCCCGACCATCTGGCCTGGCTGCCCCTGCCGGCGCCCCTGGCCCGCACAACCGCCGATCTGACAGCTTGGCGCCCCGACCTTGTCGTTTTTCTCGACTGCGCCGACGAGCAAAGGGCGGGGCAGCAAATGGAAGACTTCATCAAGGCCTGCCGCGCGGCGGGCGGGATTCCCCGTCCTGACGGCGACGTATGCGCGAGCACGGAACTCATGTGCATCGACCATCACGTGGGCAACCCGCTCTTTGCCGATCACAACTGGGTGAATCCCGCATCCTGCGCCACCGGCGCCATGGTCGCGGATCTGGCCCTGGAACTTGGCCTGCCGCTCTCCGGCCAACTGGGCGAGGCCGTATATCTGGCCCTTTCGTCGGACACGGGCTCTTTCACCTACGCCAACACTACCGCCCAAGCCCTGGACCTGGCCGCCCTGATAGTAAAGGAAGGCCTGTCCATCGCGAATTTCACCGAAAAATACGAAAACAACTGGTCGCTTGCCCGAATGCACCTGTGGGGCGCGCTGATGCGCGAGGTGAGCCTGCATTGCGGCGGAGCCGCGGCCATGAGCGTCGTGACCCAGGAAACCCTGGACCGTTTCGGGGCGGAACGCACGGACCTGGAAAACTACGCCTCCTGGCTGCGCCGCATCAAGGGCGTGCGGGTGGTGATCCTTGTTCGGGTCAGCGCGAACGGCAGCAAGGTCAGCCTGCGCTCCATGGGTGACGTTGACGTGCGCGAAATCGCGGCCATGTTCGGCGGCGGCGGCCACATGGCGGCCGCGGGCGCCGACATGCCCATGCCGCCCGCAGAGGCCGCCGAAAGTATTCTGGATGCCGTACACACAGTCCTGGGTTTTCCCCGCTACGCCTGAACCATCTGTTCTACCCCCCACACAGGAGACCGCCATATGTCCGCCGACCGTATCCGCATGCAAAAATTGCGGAGCAAGATATGCTCCGCCGATGACGCCGCCCGCCTCATCCAAGACGGCATGGTTGTCGGCATCTCGGGCTTTACCAAGTTCGGCGACGCAAGAGCCGTGCCGCGCGCCCTGGTCAGACGCGCCCAGAACGGAGACCGTTTTTGCATCACCCTGATGACCGGCGCCTCTCTGGGCTCCGATATCGACGAAGATCTGGGCGACGCCGGCATCATCGCGCGACGCCTGCCCTACCAGGGCTCGGCCAGGCTGCGCGGCCACATCAACTGCGGCAAGACCATGTACATCGACCAGCACCTGTCCCACACCGGCGATTACATTCGCTCCGGACATATGCCGGGGCCCGACGTGGCCGTCATCGACGCCACCTGCATCGACGAAAACGGGGGCATCGTCTGCACCACCTCGGTGGGCAACAATCCCATCTGGGCGCTCAATGCGGACAAGATCATCGTCGAGATCAACGAAACCCATCCCCTGGAGATGCTCGGCCTGCACGACATCTATACCCCGGATCCCCGGCCGGGCAGGCTGCCCATTCCCATCATCCACCCGGGCGACAAAATCGGCACGCCGGTCATTCCCGTAGATCCGGACAAAATCGCCGCCATCGTCGTCCATCAGTTCGGCGACACCCCCGTCAGCCTTGAAGCGGCCGACAACGAAACGCAGGCCATCGCCGGGCACATGATCGAATTTTTGAAGCACGAAGTGAAAAAGGGACGGCTGACGAACAGTCTGCGTCCGCTGCAATCCGGCGTGGGCGCCGTGGCCAACGCGGTGTTCCGGGGTTTTCAGGATTCCCCTTTCCACGATCTGACCATGTATACCGAAGTGGCGCAGGATGCCGTGTTCGACCTGATCGAATCCGGCAGGATGACGGCTGTTTCAACCACGTCTTTTTCCGTTACGCAGCCCTATATGCGCATATTCGACGACATTGCGAAACTGCACGGCAAAATCGTGCTCCGTCCGCAGGAAATTTCCAACAATCCCGAGGTCATTCGCCGCCTGGGCACCATTTCCTGCAACACCGCCCTGGAATTCGACATTTACGGCAACGTCAA
>JAVBRE010000076.1:0-8086 GCA_031548325.1 Desulfovibrionaceae bacterium | reverse complement strand
TCGTCCTGAGCCGGCCGGGGTGTGTGCCCCCGGTCGAGAAAAAGACAAGGCCGCCCGAAAGGGCGGCCTTGTCGCTTACGTAAATCCGAAGTGCCAGCCGGGGTTAGAAAGTTACCGTCACTGTGTCCGCAACTCGCTTGGCCTTGGCCTTGGCCTTTTCCAAGGAGGAATCAAGGGCCAAAGCCACACCCATGCGGCGCCTGCCGTGGATTTCCGGCTTGCCGAAGAGCATGAGGTTGGTGTCCGGTTCTTCCAGGGCCTTGTCCAGGTTGTGGTATGCGGGCTGGGTGCTGTCGCCCGTGGGCAAAATTACCGCCGAGGCGGCCGGGCCGTTCTGGCGCACCTGGGGAACAGGCAAGCCCAGGATGGCTCTGGCGTGCAGGGCGAATTCCGAAAGGTTTTGGGAAATGCAGGTAACAAGGCCTGTGTCGTGCGGGCGGGGCGAGACCTCGCTGAACCACACCTCGTCGCCCTTGATGAACAGTTCCACCCCGAAGATGCCGTACCCGCCCAGGGCTTCGGTAACCGCGCCGGCAATGAAGCGCGCTCTGGCCATGGCCTGTTCGCTCATGGGCTGGGGCTGCCAGGAAAGGCGATAATCGCCGTCTTCCTGGAAGTGTCCGATGGGCTCGCAGAACGTTACGCCGCCCGCATGGCGTACGGTAAGCTGGGTGATTTCATAGTCAAAGTCGACAAAGCCTTCCACAATGACTCTGCCTTCCCCGGCCCGGCCACCGGACTGGGCATACTCCCAGGCCTTTTGCACGTCTTCTTTGGCGCGGACAGTGCTCTGCCCCTTGCCGGACGAACTCATGACCGGTTTGACCACGCAGGGGATTCCCACGGTTTCGACCGCCTCTTTGAATTCCTCCCATGATCCGGCGAAGCGGTAGGGGGAGGTGGCGAGGCGTAGTTTTTCCGCCGCGAGGCGGCGGATGCCTTCGCGGTTCATGGTCAGACGGGCGGCATTGGCTGTGGGCACGACGCGAAAGCCTTTTTTTTCGAGATCCACCAGGGTGTCTGTGGCGATGGCTTCTATTTCGGGCACGATGAGGTCGGGCTGTTCCTTTTCGATCAGCGCGGCCAGGGCGGAACCGTCCAGCATGGAGATGACGACGGAGCGATGGGCGACCTGCATGGCCGGGGCATCGGCATAGCGGTCCGCCGCGATGACTTCTGCGCCTAGGCGCATGGCTTCGATGGTCACTTCGCGGCCCAGTTCGCCGGAGCCCAGAAGCAGGATTTTTTTGGCGGTCGCCGTGCCGGGGGTACCGATGCTGGTCATGGTGTCCTCAACGGATATTTGAATGGTTATCGGGCGCTTTGCGCAAGCAGGTCGTCCAGTTTGGCTTTTTCTTCTTCAGGCATGCCGAAGGAGTGTTCCGGCCCGGGAAAGGTTCCGGCCCGCACGTCGGCGACATAGGCGCCCACGGCTTCTTTGATGACGGGAGCGAGTTTGGCGTACTGCTTGACGAAACGCGGCGTGAAGCGTTCATAGAGGCCGAGCAGGTCGTGATAGACCAGAACCTGGCCGTCGCAGTCGGGCCCGGCGCCGATGCCGATGGTGGGTATGCTGAGGCGCTCGGTGACCCGCCGGGCCAGGGGGGCGGGTATGGCTTCAAGCACCAGGGAAAAACAGCCCGCTTCCTGCAGACTCAAAGCGTCGTCCAGCAGTGCGGCCGCGGCCCTCGCGGTCTTGCCCTGGACTTTGAAGCCGCCCAGCACGGCGGCGCGCTGGGGGGTAAGGCCCAGGTGCCCCATAACCGGAATGCCCGCCGCGATCAGGGCTTCCACCTGAGGCAGGATGCGTTTTCCGCCTTCGAGCTTGACCGCGCGCACGCCGCTCATCCGGCAAAGACGGGCGGCATTGCGCAGGGCTTCGTCCACCCCCGGCTCATAGCTCATGAAGGGCATGTCGGCCACCACCAGAGCGCGGTTGACGCTGTCTTTGACCGATCGGCAATGCAGGATCATTTCGTCCAGGGTCACGGACAGGGTGTCGGGCCGTCCCAGCATGACCATGCCGAGAGAATCGCCCACCAGTACAGCGTCCACTCCCGCCGCATCCGCCAGCGCGGCGGAAGAGCAATCATAGGCGGTAAGGACCGCGACTTTGCGCGCGCCCTTGCAGTTTCTGATGTCCGGCGCGGACAGGGGGCCCTTGCCGGGGTTGTTGTGTGCGCTCATGTGGGCTCCTTGATGTTTTTGCAGCCGGGAGTAGGAGTACCATGCATTTCGCAAAAGAAAAATCGCTTTTATTCGGGCAAACCCTAAAGAAAAAGGAGGCAGCGCCGAAAAGAGGGCAGGCAAAACGCCGGGGGGAAGTGCGGGGGCACGAACTCAGCGTCGAAAAGACGGCCGGTGGTCGCGGCGGAAAATTTCCGAAAAAGCGGAAAGACCCCTAAAGGAAAAAAGGGGACCGCCGAAAAGAAGGTAACAACGCAACGGTGGCGGTGCCGCAGGGAAGCGGCCGGCATAGTGCTCCACCGGGCAAAACATAATATTCATGGAGGAATGTTATGTCTCTGGTAATCAATCACAACTTGATGGCTATGAACGCTGCCCGTAACCTGGGCATTTCTTACGACAACCTCAGCGATTCCGTACGCAAGCTTTCTTCCGGTCTTCGCGTAAGCTCCGCGGCCGACGACGCCGCCGGTCTGGCCATTCGCGAACTGATGCGCGCGGACATTGCCGCCCTGAACCAGGGCGTGCGCAACGCCAACGACGCCATTTCCATGATCCAGACCGCTGACGGCGCCCTGGGCGTCATCGATGAAAAGCTGATCCGGATGAAGGAACTGGCCGAACAGGCCGCCACGGGCACCTACAACTCCGACCAGCGTCTGATGATCGAATCCGAATATCAGGCCATGGCTTCGGAAATCACCCGAATCGCCAACTCCACCGACTTCAACGGCGTGCATCTGCTGAACGGCAACCTGTCCAGCACTGTGCATAACGGCGAAGGCCTTGTGGACACCGGCCAGTTGAAGGTCCACGTCGGCACGGCCAACGACTCCGCGGAAGACTACTATTACATCAACATCGGCAACGCCACGGCTTCCGCGCTGGGCGTGGGCAACCAGGCCGCCGAAGGCGACGGCTACTCCATCTCCACCCAGGGCGCGGCCCAGAGGGCTCTGGACGCTCTGAACAACGCGATCATTTCCAAGGACAAGATCCGCGCCAACCTGGGCGCCATGCAGAACCGCCTGGAAAACACCATCAGCAACCTGCAGATCCAGGCCGAAAACTTGCAGGCCGCCGAATCGCGCATCTCCGACGTGGACGTCGCGACCGAAATGACCGAATTCGTGCGCAACCAGGTTCTGACGCAGGCGGCCGTGGCCATGCTCTCGCAGGCCAACTCCCTGCCGCGTATGGCCCTGCAGTTGATGGGCGGCTGATGGGAGCCGGCTATCGTATGGGCTAGGGGATTGATTACAGAGGTTGGCCGGGCCGCCGCAAGGCGGCCCGGTTTATTCTTGCGCTATTTATTCAATATTATTTTTAATATTGAAATATAATATAACATCTTTTTGAAACGAAAATTCGCAGGCTGCCGGGGCTGTCTTGAGTGGTCTTGTGAAAAGGAGCGTCAGCTGATGATGCCGCCGGCCAGAACCCGCAGGCGCGAGGCGCCATCCGGTGTTTCCCGGCCATAGACCGTGGCCAGCTGACCCTTGGCGCAGGGGCCGCCGGAGTCCTTTTCGCGCAGCAACAGGGCGCCGTCGGCGCAAAGTTCCGCGGAGGCTTCACGCGGGTTTTGCCGATACCGGGTGCGAATGAGAAGCTCGTCCGGCCATTTGTTGAAAGGCAACAGGTAGTTGACGTGCGCGGCAAGGACCGGGCCTTGCGTGTCCTCTTGCCCCGCGCCCACGAGCAGCGTGTTGGACGGCATGTCTTTGCGCAGCACGTAAAGGGGTTCGCTCCAGGCGATGCCCAGGCCCCGGCGCTGGCCTTCGGTATACTGCCACAGGCCCCGGTGTTCGCCCACGACCCGGCCGTCCGTCAGGCGCACGGGACCGGGGCCGGGCAAAGCAAGGCCCAGACGTTTTGCCCGTTCCCGCACAAAGGACCGGTATTCGTCGCCGGGCACGAAGCAGATTTCCTGGCTTTCCGCCGGGGCGGGCACGGGCAGGCCCCGGGCGGCAAGATAAGCGCGCACCTCGTTCTTGCGCCGCGCGGCCAAGGGAAAAACAGCCCTGGCCAGACGACCGGGGGGCGTCAGCGAAAGAAAATAGCTTTGGTCCTTGGCCGCGTCCGCGCCGGCGTATAGAGCGGGACCGTCCGCGGTCTGTTCCAGGCGCGCGTAATGGCCCGTGGCCAGGCGGAGTGCGCCCAGCTTTTCCGCTTCATCCAGCAGCAGCCCGAATTTCATGGTCGCATTGCAGGTCGCGCAGGGGTTGGGGGTCAGGCCGGCCGCGTAAGCCCGCACAAAGGGATCAATGACGGCGGCGGTGAAGGCGGACGCGCAGTCTGCGACGCGCAGGGGCAGGTTTAGGCCGTCGCAAGATGCCGCGAGCCGTTCCAGCATGGCCTCGTAGCCGTCCGGAATCAGGTCCGGCGGCAGAAATCGCGCATGCAGAGCAAGAACCCCGTGTCCGGATGCGGCCAGGGATGCCAGCGCGTACAGGCTGTCCGCGCCGCCGCTAACGGCGACGGCAAGGGAAAAAGAAGAGGAAGAAGCGGAATAGGACAAAGCGTTTCCCGATATGCGGTTTTTCCGCATTGTGCCAAGAAACGCCCTGACTCTCAATACCCAGCGGATCAGTTTGCTTGTCTGCCAAACTGATCCGCTGCTCAGAAAAGGCTCGTTACGCTCTATTCCGCGCGGTACGGGCATTCCGTTTCCGCATGGACCTGCTCGCGGCAGTCGCAAAGCAGATCTCCGCAGCCGGAAACCGGAACATGGCCGAAATCTTTCGCTTGAACATCGCACAGCAGCAGGTCCGCGCTGTTCGTAAGGTTGATCTGTTCGACCGGGGTAAGAACGACATCCACAATGTCGTTGCCGCCGACGGTGACGATGGTGATTCTGCCGTCCATATGGGCACCTCCGTAAACCATGCGCCAAGGCCGCCGGACGGAATGCCCGGGGCTGAGCTGCGGTCGTGTGTCGGGATCAGGTGAAAAAACCGGAAGGCGGTACAAGCCGGCTCATCGCTTGTCAGCGCATATCATATTTATTTTATATGAGTTGAAAAGCATTCTGTCAAGAATGAGGGGCGTCAGAAGATTTCGAGCAAGGCCTTTTCTCCGTCTTTTCCAAATCTCTTCCGGAGCGCGAAACCGCTTCTGAGGCGCAATACGCGGTCCGGACGGACCGCGTATTGCCTTTGCCAAACGCTAAAACAGGCCGCGCAGAATATTGCCCAGGCCGGGCGAAGAGCCGGCGGGCATACCCAGCATCAGGTTTCCGGTGGAGAGAAACTGGCCTTTGACCACCCAGTCGGGACGCCAGTTTTTCGGCGGCCGGGCCGGGCGTGGCGGTTCAGAAGCCCAATAGTCGTCGCCCCAGGCGGTAACCGTCACCACAACCGCGTCCGTTCCGGCGAAAATACCCTTTGGGATGACGCAGCGGTCACGTTCCGGGGGCAGAATAATCTTTGCGCCGATATGTCGTTTAACCAGCGGAGTTTCTAAAAACCGGCCGGAAACATTGACATTCGGATTTTCGCTGGAGGTCCAGATGATCACCTCTTTGCGCGCGTCGTTGAAGGCCACAGCCATGACATGGTAGCCGATGGCGGTGGGAAGCTTGTTCCAGGTTATGGGAACGGCATCCTGCAGAGACTGGCTGCCCGCAGAAACGGAGAGCTTCGCCATGAAATCGTGCTGCTTGTCCATGGCAAAGCGGATATGGGGCAAAAAGTTGCCGTGGATGAAATGCCCGCCCTCAAGCGAAGCCCAGGAGGGTACCGGTCGGGAGTCGTCCTTGTTGGGCCACAGAGCTTCCGCCCAGCCGGGCCGCAGGGCAATGCCGGAAGAACCTGTTCTGCCTTCGGAAAAGTAGACGTCCATGCCTGCGCCTTTGTCGCTGGAAATGACTTTGGGTTGGCCTTTGCGGACGCTTTCGCCGCAGCCCCAGTAAATTTTCAGGGTCATGCGCTCGGGTTTTTCCGCGGCGCCGCCGGGGTAGCCTTTCGCGCTCTCTTTGACCGGCGGCAGCAGCGGCAGGTATTCGCCCATGCTCATGCCTGGGGGGATCATGTGATAGGCTTTTGGGGCCGCGCCGCCCGCCGGGCCGGGCTGGGAAATCATGCGCATGGTCATGATCCGGCTGTCGCCGGCGCCCATAAGCCCGGACACGCCCGGCATGCCCGAGCCGGTGGTGTGAAAGAGCATCTCATAGGCCGGAGCGCCCTTGGTATAGGAAGCCGGAGGCGTTGTATCCACTTTGGGCAGGGGCGCGAGACCGGATGGCTGGATCAGGGAGCAGGAAGTCAGAAGCAGAACAAAGCAGAGGCAGATGAGGCCGGAAAATAGACTGCGTTTCATGGCTGATCCTCTTCTGATTGTTACGGGTTTATTCGTTCTGCAGTTCGACGGTACTCCAGCCCCCTCCCAGGGCGCGGATCAGGGCCACCGAAGCCACAAAGCGTCTGCCCTTGAGGGAAGCGACGGTACGGGCGTTGGTGAGGGCCGTGGTCTGGGCCGTGACCACGGTAAGATAGGTGGTGGTTCCGGCCAGGTACTGCGAAAGGGCCAGCTTTTCGGCCAGACGGGCGGCTGCCAGGGCCTCGTCCTGAACAGCCGCTTCGCCGCGCAGCAGGGACCCGGCGGCCAGTTGGTCCTCCACATCCTGAAACGCGGCCAGCACCGCACCGCGATAGTCGGCGACGGATGCTTCCCACGCGGCTTCGGCCTGAGCGGTGCGGGCGATGAGCGCCCCGCCCTGAAACAGGGTCATGGCCAGGGAAGGGCCCAAGGACCAGACCCGGTAGGGCGCGGTGAACCATTTGTCAAAAATGTCCGCCGTATACCCGCCGGCCGCGCCCAGGGAAAAACTGGGAAAATAGGCGGCAACGGCGACCCCGATTTCAGCGTTGGCCGCGGCCATGCGCCGTTCGGCCGCCGCGATGTCGGGCCGTCGTTCCAGCAGAGCGGAAGGCAGTTTCGGCGCGACGGCGGGCAGATTCCAGGGCAGGGCGCCGGGGCGCAGGCTGAACAGGGACGGCGGCAGACCCAGCAGCACGGCGATGGCGTGTTCCGTCTGGCGGAGCTGCAATTCAAGATCAACGGCCTGGGCTCGGGCCGATTTCAGTTGGGCTTCGGCCTGGGCCACGTCGATGCGGGTCACGACACCGGCCATGAAGCGGTTGTTGGTGATGGTGTACGAACGCTCGTACGCGGCGACGCTTTCGGCGTACAGGGTGATCTGTTCGTCCAGGGAGCGCAGTTGGAAATAGTTCTGGGCCAGTTCCGCGCGCATGCTGAGCATCACGTTGGCCAGGTCCGCGGCATAGGCTTGGGCCGAGGCGTCGGCGCTTTCGACCGAACGCCGGGTACCGCCGAAAATATCCAGTTCCCACGAGGCCTGAAGCTGCGCGTTATACGTATTGGACACCGTCGCGACGCCGCTGCGGCCCCGGCTGACGTTGCCGCTGCCGGTAATGGCGGGAAAGAAGGAGGCTCTGGCTTCGCGCACCGCGGCCCGCGCCTGGCGCAGCCGGGCCACGGCCCCCTGCACGTCGGTGTTGGCGGCGTCCAGCTGCGGCATCAGGGTGTTCAGGGTTTCGTCCCGAAACAAGGTCCACCACGAATTTTGGTCCACCACGCCAGGGCTGGCAAGTCGCCAGTCATTTTCGTTGACTGCGGCGTAGTCGGCGGCTTCTTTGAAAATTTCGCCGTCCGTGGTTTTGGGCCGCGCGTAGTCCGGGCCCACGGCGCAGCCGGAAAGGGCGGCAGCCAGCGCGAGAGCCGGGATCAGGCGAACTATGGCAGCGATATGGCTCGTTTTCATACCGGTATCCAACTATCTTGACCCCAATGCGGGGTCAAGGGGTCTCAGACCCCTTGCGGGGCGCGGGGCGGAGACCCGCTGCGTTGCCCGGCTCTACCGGCCCGCCGCGCATCGCGC
>JAVBRE010000045.1:0-3953 GCA_031548325.1 Desulfovibrionaceae bacterium | reverse complement strand
CCAACCACGCGGTGGCCCCGTGTTGGGGGCCGGTGCCTCACTCGCCCGGGGGGGGGTGCGGGGGCGCCCCCCCGGCTTGCGTCCCCCGCGGCTTCCGCCATCCGCGAATCCGTTCTGCTCTGCGCGGGGTTTTGGCCCCTGTTCGTGTTTTTTTTGCTCTGGAGCCTGCACACCAGAATTTATGCCAACTGGTCGGCCATGTGTTATGCGTCCGGGCTGGTTCTGGCGGCCCGGGGGCTGGAGGCGCTGCTGGAAAAACATCGAGGCAAGGCGCCGGCAAAACGGCCCTGGACGGCGCGTCTGGTTCCCCTGTGGGCGGGACTCAGCCTGCTTCTTTGCCTGCTGATCCACTGCCAGGAGGAAGTGTCGCGGTTTGTGCCGGAAAAATACAATCCGGCCGCCCGCCTGAAAGGCTGGAGCGACCTGGGCCGTCACCTGGACGATATCCGCCGTTCCAGGCCCAGTCCGGACAAGGTTTTTTTCTTTTCCGACGCGTATGACGTGACCGCGCAACTGGCCTTTTATGTGCCGGGCAGACCGGTGGCCTATTGCGCGGATTTCGGACGGCGGCTCAGCCAGTATGACCTCTGGCCGGGGCCGGAGGACAAGGAAGGCTGGGACGCCGTGTACGTGCGACGATCTCCTTTCGTCAAACCGGACCCCCTGCTGCCGGCCATGTTTTTGCGCCTGGGCAAACCCGAAGCATACAAAAGCCGGCACCGGGGCGGTCCGGGCCGCACTTTCGGGGTCATGGTGCTGCAAGGATTTACGGGCAATTGGCCGCATACGAGCCGGGGCGTATATTGAACGCCACCTGGTAAATTGTAGAAACAGGTATTATTTGCAACCATGACTGAAGAACACAGCGTTTGCGCCCGTTGCGCGGGCATGTACCCCACCTGTTGCCGCATGGATCCGGCTGTGGCGCATTTGTGCTTTCCGCTTTCAGAGGCGGAATGGGAACGCCTTGCGCCTTTTGCGGCGAAAGCGGGTTTGTGCGGGCGGGCGCAAGAAACGAACTCTCCGGAATTCATCAAAGCCATGCGCAGGCTTTTTCCGGACAGGCAGGAAGCGCTGACGGGGGTTTTTTCCGCCGGGGGCGTCCATCACCGACTGAATACCACGCAAGAGGGGGCCTGCGTTTTTTTGCGTTCCGACGGCTGTTCCTTGCCCCGTACGGTCCGGCCGTGGTATTGCCAACTGTTTCCAATATGGATACGGAAAGGGTTCTTTGACCGTTTCGCGGCCGACGAGTGCCTTGTGACGCGCGAAGCGCGGACCATGGACGACGCCTTTGCCGCCGTCGGGCTGGACCCGGAAGACGCAAAAAGACTATACCTCGCGCTGTGCCGCGATTGGGGCTTATAACCAGGTCACACAATGAAACGCATCATTTTATACTGCCTGCTCGTCTTTGTCGGGCTGGGGGTCGTGGGCGCTTGCGCCGCCGCGGCCATGGTTTACTGGGCTTCGCGCGATCTGCCGCCTTCCACCAAAGTCGCGGACTACCGCCTGCCGGTGGTGACCACCGTCTACGCCCGCGACAACAGCGTGCTGGGCTATCTTTATGAAGAAAAACGCTTTCTGGTCAGTCTGGAAAGCATGCCCGAACATTTGCGTCAGGCTTTTGTGGCAGCCGAGGACGGCAGCTTTTACGACCATTCGGGCATTGACCCCCTGGCCATCGCCCGGGCTTTCTATAAAAACATGTCTTCCGGCAAGACCCGGCAGGGCGGCAGCACCATTACCCAGCAGGTCGTCAAGCGTCTGCTGCTGACGCCCGAGCGCAGCTACACCCGCAAGCTCAAAGAGGCCATTCTGGCCTATCGCCTGGAAAAGCATCTGTCCAAGGACGAGATACTGACCATCTACCTGAACCAGATTTATCTGGGCAGCGGCGCGCACGGGGTTGAAGCGGCGGCCCGCACCTATTTCGGCAAGCACGTGCAGGACCTGACTCTGGCGGAATCGGCCGTGCTGGCGACTTTGCCGCAGGCGCCCTCCACCAACAACCCCTATAACGACCCCGTGGCCACCAAGCATCGCCAGACCTATGTGCTGGACCAGATGCTCAAGCACAAGTGGATCACCCAGGCCCAATACGATGCGGCCTATGCCCAGCCGCTGGAATACAAGAGCATGCCCGACCCTTCGTGGAAACTGGGAGCCTGGTATCTGGAAGAGGTGCGGCGCCAGCTTTTGCAGTTGCTGTCGGAAAAGAACGTGCGCGAAAAGGGCATCAATATTGAACTGTACGGCGAAGACGCCCTGTACACCGGGGGCTTGCAAGTCTATACCGCCATGGACCCCGTACACCAGCAGGCGGCGGAAATCGCCCTGCGCCAGAGCCTGCTTGAGACCACCAAACGGCAGGGCTGGCGCGGGCCGCTGGAACAGGTGCCCGCGGCGGATTTCGCAAAATATCTGGACAAGCATCCCTTCAAGCCGGAGCAGCTTGAAAACGCGGGTTGGGCCAAAGCCCTGATCACAGCGGTGACGCCGGCCGGGGCCACGGCGCGTCTGGGCAAATACAACGGCCACATTGACGTGAAAACCATGTCCTGGGCTCGCGCGCCCAACATCAAACAGGCGCCGGACCACGTCAATATGCGCGACGCCACCAAGATCGCGGCGCCTGGCGACGTGGTCTGGGTTTCGGCCGTGGGAGCCAGGGGCACAGCCAATCCCGTGGGCGTTCCGGCCAAAGAGGGCGACGCCAAGGGCAGGGGCGGGGTCCCCGAATACAAGGCCGCCGGGGTCAAGCCGGAAACCCTTATCCAGCTCTGCCTGGAGCAGATGCCGGATGTGGAAGGCGCGCTCGCATCCATGGAAACCGACAAGGGCGACGTGGTGGCCCTGGTCGGGGGGTACGAGTTCAACCAGAAAAACCAGTATAATCGGGCGACGCAGGCGAGACGCCAGCCCGGTTCCAGCTTCAAGCCCGTCGTTTATTCCGCCGCCCTCGACAACGGCTTTACCGCCGGCAGCATGCTGCTTGATTCCCCTTACGTCACCGTGGGAGACGAGTCGACCAAACTCTGGCGGCCCGGCAACTATGACGGCACTTTCAAGGGGCCGCTCATTCTGCGCACGGCGCTTGCGTTGTCACGCAACCTTTGCACCGTGCAGGTGGCCCAGCGCATCGGCATGCAGGCCGTGGTGGAACGGGCCAAGGCTTTGGGGGTCGCGGGCGACATTCCGCCGGAACTGGCCGTCAGTCTGGGCGCGCACGAAGTCAGCCCTCTTAACATGGTGGAAGTTTACTCCGCCTTCGCCGACGGCGGCAAACGCAGCACCCCGCGGCTGATCACCGCCGTCAAGGATACCTGGGGACAGGAACTGTGGGTCAATCAGCCGGAAAAAGTGGAAGTCATCAGTCCGCAGAACGCTTTCATCATGGCCACCTTGCTGAAAGAAGTGGTCAACGCGGGCACGGCCACCCGGGCCAAATCCCTGGGCAAGCCCATGGGCGGCAAGACCGGCACCACCAACGAAGAACGCGACACCTGGTTTGACGGTTTCACCCCCTATCTGGTGACCAGTGTGTATACGGGCTATGATCAGGTGCGTTCTCTGGGTCGTCTGGAAACCGGCGGCCGGACGGCTTTGCCGGCTTTCATCTACTACCGCCAGGCTGTGGAAAAATTTTATCCGCCCGACGATTTCGTGCGGCCCGACGGCATTGTTTACGCCACCGTGGACGCCCAGACCGGCAAGCTGGCCGGCAACGCTTCGGAAAAATCTTTCTCCCTGCCGTTCTACAAAGGCACGGAGCCCACGGGCCAGGCTTCCGAAACGGAAAGCGGCGAAAGCCTGTTCCGGCAATTTTGAGCGGGGGACGCTGTCCCCCGGACCCCCTGCAAGGGGTCTCAGCCCCCTTGACCCCGCATAGGAGCGGATCTTTCCGCAAAGCGGAAAGATCCGCGCCCTGCCGGGCGCAGGGGCATGATGCC
>JAVBRE010000082.1:0-20356 GCA_031548325.1 Desulfovibrionaceae bacterium | reverse complement strand
AAATATTCAGCGAAGTTTTTTGTATAAAAGATTTCCGGCGCTCTGGATAGCCTGTACGATGAGCACAAGGATGACGACCGAATATATCATGATGTCGGACTGGTCCCGCAGATAGCCGTAGTTGTAAGCCAGCGCCCCCAGGCCGCCGCCGCCGATGGCGCCGGCCATGGCCGACTAGCCCAGCAGCGCAATGGCCAGGACGGCAATGTTGAGCACGGCGGAAGGCAGGGCCTCGTTGAGCATGACTCGAAAAATGATCTGCCTGTCGGATGCGCCGAAAGAGCGGGCCGCTTCCACAACTCCCTTGTCCACTTCCAGAAAACTGCCTTCCAGCAGGCGGGCCATGAAGGGCGTGGCCGCGATGGTCAGGGGCACGATGGCGGCCGTGCTGCCGATGGAAACGCCCGCCACGAAGCGGGTGAAGGGAATAAGGGCGATCATCAGGATCATGAAAGGAAAGGAACGAAACACGTTCACAAACATATCCAGCACGGCGTAGACTCGGGGCTTGGGGCGCAGGCCGTGCGGGCCGGTCAGAATCATCGGCCAGGTCAGGCTGAAACCCAGCAGCAGGGACAAAAGCGTGGAAAAAAACACCATGTACAGGGTTTCACCCAGGGCCAGCAGCATTTCAACGGCCATGATCCAGCACCTCCCAGTACAGTTTTTTTTCCTTCATATAAGCCAGCACGGCCGGCAGATGATCGTCCGCCACGTTGATGATCAAAAAGCCCAGCACATCGTTCAGGTACCGTTCCAGCCGGCCGCCCACGATGGAAAAATTGATGTCCAGCTCGCGAGCCATGGCGGTGACCACGGCCTGTTGCGAGATTTCACGGGGGAACATCAGGCGGATGTTGGTTCCCGTGGGAATGAGCGCGTATTCCTCTTCCACAAATTTTTTCAAATTGTCTGCGGAAGAGATGAAGATCTCTTCGGGCCGGCCCAGGCGCCGGGCCGCGCCGCCGTCAAGCAGCAGCAGGCGGTGGCAGATCCGTTTGACCACTTCCATTTGGTGGGTGACCACCACCATGGTCAGGCCGAAACGGGCGTTGATGTCTTGCAGCAGGTCCAGAATGGCGCCTGTCGTTCTGGGGTCCAGGGCCGAGGTGGCTTCGTCGCAGAGCAGGATTTTGGGATTCAGGGCCAGAGCCCGGGCAATGCCGACCCGCTGCTTTTGCCCGCCGGAGAGATTCTGCACCCGCTCAAAGCGTCTGCCGGCCAGGCCTACCAATTCAAGCAGCTCCATGACCCGTCCGGCTGTTTCATCTTTGGATATTTTCCAGACCGCCAGCGGAAAAGCCACGTTGTCAAAGACATTTTTACGGGCCATCAGGTTGAAATTTTGAAAGATCATGCCCATGTCGCGGCGCAACAGTTTGAGACCGTCTGCGGCAAGCTCGCGCACTTCCTTGCCCATCACGCGCACGCTGCCGCCCTGGTAAGGTTCCAGACCGTTGAAACAGCGCAACAGGGTGGATTTGCCCGCGCCGGATTGGCCGACAATGCCGAAGATCTCGCCCGGCTCTATGCTGAAGCTGAGATCGTCGAATACCGGAAGATCGCCGTATCTCTTGCGCAAATTTTGGATCTGGATCATGGGGTCTGATTTTTTTCGCGTGGGACAAGGTAACAGGTTGCGTAGAAGACAAGAAAAATAACGGCCGTCACAGCGGCGGTCAAGTAAACGAAACTGTAGGTTCCGGCAAGTCCGGCCGCCAGGCCCATAAGCATGGAACCGACGCCGAAACCCAGATCATAGCAGTTCAGAAAGGAGGCGGCGGCTTCGGTGCGCCGTTCAACCGGGGCGGCCAGAAGGGCCAGGGCCTGGATGCTGGGAAAAACCGCGCCCACTGCCAGGCCGTAAAGCAGCGAGGCCACAAAGATCATGCCTCCACTGTCGGCCTGGTACAGCAGAAGCATGGTGACCAGCAGCAGAAGGCCGGAGGGAATGATTACGTACCGGTGCCCGAAACGGTCGTGAATGCGTCCGGCTTTCAGGCGGGACAAAAAAATGCCGGCGGAGGCAAGCACGAAAAAATGTCCGGCGTAGGGCAAGCCCTTTTCCTTGCAGAACAGGGCCATGAAAATGACCGTGGAGCAAAGAATGATGCCCAGAACGAACATCAACAGCGAGGGAACGAGCACCATTTTGCTGAAAATCACAACCTTCGGCTTTCCGCCGTCGGCGGGCGGCGTCAGGACAAGCGGCGGCAGGGCGGTCAGCACTCCGGCCCCGGCGACGTAGCAGGCCGCCACTGTCAGAAAGAGGATGAAAAAGCCCAGTTCCTCCATCAGCCAGATGCCGAACAGGGGGCCGAGGGCAAGGGCCAGGGTGGTGCCCAGGCCGAGATAGCCCATGCCTTCTCCCATGCGGGGCGGTGGAATGACCTGGGAGGCAAGGGCCATGATCAGGGTGGAAGAAAGACCGAAACCCGCTCCGTGCAGAAAACGGCAGGCCATGGCCAGTTCCGTGTTCGTGCCCCAGTAATATCCGGCCGAAGCCGCGGCGCAGGCCAGCAGGCCGAAACAGATCAGCGCCGGCGCGTGCAGGCGGCTTGTCGCCAGGCGGGGGGACAGGGCGCGCAAGGCAACGGCCGCTATGGTGAAGGTGCCGTAAACGCGGCCTATTTCCGCTTCTGAAAGCCTGTTGCCTTCCAGATACAGGCTGAGTGTGGGCAAAAGCAGGTCAAAACCCATAAAAATAAAAAAGTTCAAAGAGATGAAAAGCAGAAAAGGCCGGGTCCACAGGGTGGAGGGGCCGGGTCCTGTCCTGCCGGCGGTGCTGTTCATGGTGTTTACTCAGGCATTCCAGCGATTGCGGTGCACCTTGTCCGCTTCAAAGCGGTTTTGGGGGTTTTGTTCCGTCTTGGGATGACCGATAACGACAAGCCCGAGGGGAAATATATTTTCAGGCAGACGGCACAAGTCGCGAAAGCCCGCAACGCGGTCCTGCATGGGGTAAATGCCCGTCCACACCGCGCCCAGGCCCAGCCCCACGGCGGCCAGCAGAATGTTCTGGATGGCCGCGGAACAGTCCTGTACCCAATAGCCGGGGTATCTTTCGCGACTGATGTCGCCGCAGACCAGGATGCCAAGCGGAGCTTGAGGGGCCATGCCCGCGTAAGGGTTTATCTCGGGCGCCCGGCCGAGCAGCGCCTTGTCGTCAATGACCACAAAACTCCAGGGCCGGGCGTTGCCCGCGCTGGGAGCGATCATGGCCGCTTCAAGCAGAACGCGGATGTCGTCCTCGGACACGGGGTCGCCGGTAAAGGCCCGGACGCTGCGCCTGCTGTGAATGGCGGTCAGAATGTCCATGGTAAAGTCCTCCTGCGTGTGTGCCGGATATCACGTTGCCGCGCTCACGGCAAACCGTAAAAGCGCGGTGAAGAAATTGACAAATATCCTTGAAAGAGTACTATTGATTATAAGGAGCAGAAATTTCGACGTCTCTGTATTTGTGTCGTTTTGGCGTACGGTTTTGCGTGACTGGAGTATGATATGCGAGAGAAACAGCAATTATGTTGCGCAGTTGACCTCTTGGCGCCGGCAATGGCTTTTTTAAAAACAGAGAATGCTTTCGGGTCTCCGTACACGGACAGGGCTCTTGCCATGCAGTTGACGTCGTCGCTCAAGGCGCACCGCGGGTTGAGCCATACGGACATCAGGGCTCATGTCGACAGCGGGCTGGCCACTCTTTCCGGCGTTGTTTCGGATGAACGCCAAAAGCAGCTGGCTGTCGAGTGCGCCGGCTGCATGTCGGGGATCGTGGCGGTCAGGGACGGGCTGTCGGTCCGGGTAGCGGACAAGGAATTGGAACCCATCTTATAATCAAAATTTGAAGCGAAAAAGGCAGCCAAATTTTGTTTATGAGAAGGGTTCTAGCCTGCGAATGACAGGTTTCCGTGCACGGCCAGCCAGACGCAAGGGGAACTGGTCTGCGCCACCCGGTGTCTGACGCGCCGCGGTATGAAAACATGATCGCCCTTGTTCAGAGTCAGTTCACTTCCATCCTCGTACAGCAATTTGGCCCTTCCTTCGAGAACCGCGACCCACTCGTCCCGGTCCTGATCGTACCATGTATTTTCGGGCGTGCTTTGCCCGTAGGAGACGATGCGTTCCACAAGCAGGCCGTCTTTGCCGCGCGCAAGAGGCTCGAAAAATTCTTCCGCGCCGGGCAGCCGCGCGGCCTCGGGAATGGAAAACAGGTTGGTCATGGCGCCACCTCCGTGCCGGGGGCAGTATCGCACAACGGCAAAAAGCCCGCTACCGGGGGGGGGGCGGACTGATGACCGGGTGGTTGTTTCCTGCGCGCTACGTTCGGCATGTTTGCCTTGAAGCCGTCCGGCGATTACGCTAACAGTAGCGCACAGGAGCTTTCCATGCAGCCGCTGATTTCTCTTGTCGTGCCGTACCACAATCATCCGGAAGGATTGCCGCGCCTGTTGAAAAGCATCGCCGCGCAGAGCTTGAAGGATATCGAGGTCGTGGTCGTGGACGATTGTTCCGACCGGCCTTGCCGGGATATCGTGGCGGCCCACGTATCCGGAGGGATGAACATCCGTCTGCTGGAGTGCGCCGAACGCCGGTTTACCAAAAACGCGCGACTGATAGGCATTGAAGCGGCCACAGCCCCCGTCGTCGGTTTTGCCGACGCCGACGACGCGCTTTGGGGCACGGAAGAACTGGAACGCCACGTACGCCTGATGCTGAACGAAGAAGCGGATCTGCTGCACTTCAACCTTCTTCATCTCGGAGTTTCGGAACAGGAAAGCAAGGCGTACGCCTGGGCCGCTCCTTTCGCTCCGGCCCTGGAAGGCGGGGCGGTCTTTGCCGCCTATGTGAACGGGCGTCTCAGAGCTCACAATCTCGTCAACAAATATGTTTCCCGCTCCCTGTGCCTCGCAATGCTTCCGGCGGCCAAAGAAAGCGGCGTGAAACGGTATATGGAAGACCTCGCCCTGAACACGCTGTTTTTTTTCCACTCCAGGCGCTACAGGGGCAGCGAAGGTATCGGCTATGCCTGCAAACCGCGCGACAGCGCCCGGATCAAAGCGCCGGGCCGGGCCGTCGCTCTTTCCCTGCTGTTGCGCGAATTCGTGCCGTACATAGTCCGGCAGGGCAGTGATCTTGATGTGGCGCGAGCCTGCTCGGACGAACTGCAGCGCAAATTGCAACGTTGGGTCGGAACCACCTATGCCCACGCCCGTGAAGCCGAGGCCGCCGGGCCCGGCCGGATTTTTGAGGAAGTCATGGAAGATCTGCTGGAGCACGGCAGCGAAAGTTCTGTGCTCAAAGCCTTTTTGGGCGGGCACCCGATCATGGGCCAGGCGCGCATGGATCGTGCTGACAAAGAACGGACAAGCCAAAGACTTAAAACCTTGGCAGCTTTGGGCAAGCCGTTCGCGGCCCGCCTGAAGACCCTGCCGGCGCAGTGGAAAGCTTTTAGCCCTTTTGGAAGTTTATTTACCTCCGGAAGAAGGTAGGCATATGCCCCCGCTGCTTTCCCTTGTCGTTCCGTTTCACAATCACAGCGAGAGCCTGCCCCGGCTTCTGGACAGCGTTCTGGCCCAGGATATCGCTTCAGAAACGGAAGTGGTGCTGGTGGATGACGCCTCTGACGAATCGTGCGGCAGCATTGCCGAGGCCTATGCCGGCAAAGGGCTTCACGTCGTTTTCGCTCGTCTGCCCGAGCGGCAGTACACCAAAAATGCCCGGCTGGAAGGCGCGGCCAGAGCGAGCGGGGCGGCCGTGGCCTTTGCGGACGCGGATGACGTACTTTGGGGAACGGATATTCTGGGCAGCCATGTCCGCCGCCTTCTGGATGAGGATGCGGACATGCTGCACGCGCGCACGGTTTTGCTGAACAGCGACCGGGCCTTTGTGCGCGAATACGGCGACGCGCGGCCCCTGGCCGCACGCCTGGAAGGGGCGGAAATTTTTCGGCGCGCCATGAATACGCCGGGCTACAAATGGACTCTTTGGAGCAAGGTCGTCACACGGTCCTTGCTTTCAGCGGCTTATGACGCGGCCGGAAAAAGCTCGGTGCGCCGCTATCGGGAAGACGTGCTGCTGAGCGTTTTGCTGCATTTTCATGCCCGCCGCTATATCGGCAGCGACCAGGTGGGCTACGGCTACAGACGGGTGGACAAAGATCTGGAAAAAGCCCCCGGCCGGGCGCTCAGTTGCTGGCATATGCTTCAGGAGCTTCCTCCTTATCTCGCAGGCAGGGGCTGCCCGCCGGACACGGTGGATCTGTTTTCCCGCAAGACGCGCCGGTTCATGGAAAAAAATATCCGTATTCTCTGCGCTTCGTTGTGCGCGTCCGAGATGCCTTGCCTCTCGGACGCCGTCATCAACGAATTGCTGGCGCACGGAACATACTCGGACGTGATGCGTATGCTTTACTCCGTCGCTCCGCCGGAGAAAGGCCGTTCACTTCCCTTTCGCGCCGCAATTTGGGGATACAGGCGACTGCGCGGGCTTTTCCCCAGATGAGTTGCTGGCCGGTATCTATGTGTTATTCGTTGAATAACGCCGTTTTTTAGAAGCCATCTCATAATCAAAATTTGAAGCGAAAAAGAGGGGTTTGGTCGACGGCAAGGCAGAGGCGAAAAATGCGACGAAGGCGTAGCAGCGCTACGGCGAGGAGAATTTTTTGCCGATAACGCCGCCGTCGCCCAAAGGCCGGTTTTGCAGCCAAATTTGATTATGAGATGGCTTCTAGCCGGACAGCAATGTTTTTACTGTTTTGATTTCGGGGCAAGGGCGCGCAGGGCGGAAGCCGCCCAAAGGATTGTTCGCCGCAGCATGGCGTAAAGGGCTCCCAGCCGGGGGCGGGAGTAGATGCGTGTATAGAGCAGAGTCATGTTCTTGTCGGCCTTTGCGGCGAAGCGATGCACGGACAAGGCTTTGCCGGGTGGATTGACGCCCCGCCGGACGGTGAACAACACCCTGAAGCCGGCCTCTACGGCCAGTTTTTGCGCTTCTTCGCAGCACCTTCCCCAGGGCCAGGCCATAGAATGTACCGTGCGGCTGAGCAAGGATTCCAATTCTTCTTTGCCGCGCGCGATTTCCCGCCGCATCCGTTCGCGACGCTCTTCGTCCGTTTCAAAGCGACCCAGCCGACCGGCGTATCCGGCCAGAAGGGCTTGCAGGCGCGCCTGTTTGTCCGCGGCGGCAAAAAAATCGGCGGCCGCCCCTTCTTCTTGCGGCACCAGCGCCCGAACCTCTCGCATCAGCTCAGGATCGGGAAGAAAGGCCCGAAAACGCAACCCGGGCCGAACGGCAAAGTCGGGCAGGCCCCACAACGGTTCTTGTTCGGTGTGGTAAAAGGTGTACGGCTGATCGCCGGGACGCCGCGCTTCAGTGTATTCGGGACCGGCAAAGACCCCGTAGTGTCCATGGGTATGCGCGGCCACGGCCATGATTCCGCTTTTGTCCATGGCCGCTATTTCCGCGTGGTTGCAGAAGATGTCCCGGCGGACCAGAAAACCGTGTTCGTTGCGCTGGACCGGGTTCAGCACTTCCGGAAGATGGGGAACGCGTCCGGCCAGCACATCTTCCATGGGCACGCGCGGAGCGGCGCCGGATTCCAGCCGGGAAAGCACGGCGAACATTACGCCGCAATGTCCGTGCCGTTGCAGGGCCGGCAGGGCATACAGATAATTATCCAGATACCCGTCGTCAAAGGTCAGAAGCACGGATTTTTCAGGCAGGGCGGCGTTGTCCGCCAGAAAGGCCTCGGCCTCGGCCAGGCTTACCCCGCGCCAGCCCTCCAGAGCCAGGGCGCGGCATTGTTCCGCAAACTGTTCCGGCGAGATCGCATCGGCATTTCGCCGGGCGTTGATGCCGTGGAACATAAGCACGGGCAGGCTGCTGGCCTGTTCGCTCTTCTTGCCGCGCATGGGCGACGCCTCCTTGCGTCAAATTGCTTCCGCGCTTACAAAGGGTTGGCGGGCAGCTTTGCACAGTCGTTCCGGGGCGGAACCGTTCAATCCTACCGGGGAGGGAATATTTCCGCAAGCGCGGGTATCGGCTCGCTTTGCCGTGGTACTTTTTGCCAGGCGCAGATTTCGGCGGCAGCCGAATACCGAAAGAGTATGCTCCTGCCGCCGGAAACGCGCCTTTCTCGTCTGACGGCAAAGGGAGCCGGTGCCTCAGACGCTCGAGTTGATGCCGCTACCAGGGCGGACTTTGGAGACCGGCGATAACCCCTGTTGCAGCATGATATAAAGAGGCGGCAGTGTATGCGTGCGGCGCACAAAAAAGCCGGCATCGCATCCGGAGCGTTTTTGCGATGAAAAGATCTGCCCAAGAGGCTGTCGAAATTTTGCTCCGCCGCCTGCGGACCGGCTGGCTGGATGTTGTGGATACGACGGGCCTGTGGCTTTCCGGCCCGCCCGAAACGGCCGACGATATCGCCGCCCGGCTTGCCGTATGGGCGAAACCCGTTCTTGGAACAATCCGTGGCGTACAAAAGGTGTCGGCCGGGTACAGTTCTACCCGCAAGACCTTTCGAATCACACATGAGAGGGGCACCTGCATCGCGCACTGGACGCCGCGCCGCAGTGAGGCGGAAGCGGCTGTCGTGACCGGCGATTACCTGCGCGGCCAGGGTCTGCATCTGCCCCGGATACTGAATTTTGATCCTCAAGCCGGTTTCTTTCTGATGGAAGACCTGGGAGCGACCATAGCGGCTCTGCGTCCCGCTGCCCTGCCCGGCGATATTCACGGCAGGATCGCGGCGGAATTGGGGCGCTTTCACTCATCCGGAAGCGGGCCGGACAAGGGGGGAGCGCGGCCGTTTTTTTTCGCGCCATACTCCGAAAAGCGCTGGCAAAGATTTTGCGGAAAATATCTGGAGCCCTGGTTTGCGACGGAATCGGCTTCTTTTCCGGATGCCGTTTTTCGGCGGATGGAACGGGAATTGGCCGCGTATGCCAAAGCAATCCGGATGCATGAAGGACCGCGTTCTCTTTTGCACACAGACTGGCATTTCAACAACCTGATCTTTAAGGACGAAAAAATATATGTTCTCGACTGGCAAGGGGCGACAATGGGACCCTGCGCTTTGGACTTGGCCCAGTTGCTCATGTTCGCCAATCATGGAGCCTGGAATCGCAGAGAAGAAATCCTGGGCGCCTACCTTGCCGCCCATCCTTTGCCCTCATCTTCCGCAAGTATTTTTTATCACCAACTTGAACTGTTCGAGGCGGGATTTTTGCTGCGCGTTCTTCCCCGCCTTTCCCGACACGCGCAGGCGCCCGTCCGCCCGAATGCCCTGTTGTTGAAAAAACTTGCCGCCGTGCAAGAACGGGATTGCATGCGCCCGTATCCGGCGTTCAGAGATTTTCTCCGCGCCGTTGCGGATACGATGCGGGAACTCGCGGTGAAACGCCCGAACAATTCACGCACGAAATGAGTGAATTGCATTGCAAGAGCTTGTCCGCAAAGCCTTGCCGCGACATAGGCGAATCTTCGGCATTCGACGAGGCTCTCATGCGCAAAACAGCAATTTTTTTGTCCATCATAGTTCTGTTCCTTGCGGGTGGGGCGTCTTTCGGCCATGCCGCGCCGGCCGCCGGAGGAAAAGAGGACTTGGCGAACGTTTTGTGGCTCCCGAAAGAACTCAGCGGCACGCCACAGGATATCGGGCGAAGGCCCAATCTCTCTCCGCTTCCGAAATCGCCCGGCGAGCCTCGCAAATTTTTGCCCTCGCTTCCTGAGGCGGAAGACGGCGTGATCCGCCGGGTACGCATTGATTCCGGACGCAAGGTCGCGGCCCTCACATTCGACGCCTGTGAATTGTCTTCCAATTCCACCGGTTACGACTATCGTATCGTGGATTTTTTGCGCCGCGAGCGTATAGCGGCCACTTTCTTCATGGGCGGCAAGTGGATGCAATCGCACCCGGATCGCACGAAGCAGATCATGGCCTGCCCCTTTTTTGAAGTGGGCAATCACGCCTGGAATCACGGCAATTTTGCCCTTATGGACAGCGCCATGGCTCGCGATCAAATTTTATGGACCCAGGCTCAGTACGAAATCCTGCGGGACGAGCTGGCCGCCAAAGCGGCCCTCGCCGGAGTCAGCCCGGCGCTTATGGATGCCGTTCCCGAAGAGATGACGTTTTTCCGGTTGCCGTATGGTCGTTCTTCGGCCGGGGCGTTACGTCTTTTGGGTTCGCTTGGGTTGCGGGCCATACAGTGGGATGTGGTGGCGGAACAGCCGGGCGATAACGCCGATCCAAAAGCTGCCGAACAATGCGCCGCCCGGGTGGAACCGGGTTCCATTCTTTTGTTCCACGTCAATTCCGTGCCTCAAAACAGCCATCTGCTCGTGGAGCGCGTGGTGGGGCTGCTCAGGGCCAGAGGCTACGACCTTGTGACTGTGAGCGCGCTTTTGACCATGGGGCTGGCGGAAAGGGCCAAGGACGGCTATTTCACCATACCCGGCGACAATGTCGATTTTGATACGAAATTCGGCCCATACGGAACAGGACGCACGGAGCGACCCGCCCCGTCGGGCCGGTAAGCGACATAGGCCATACACACACAGTACCCCCGGTTTCGCGCGTTTTTGCCTGGTGTTTCTCCGAAGCATGGAATATCATGAGCCGTAATTGCGCCGCTATATCCCCGACGAACTGTTCACCCAAGGGAAAATTCCCATGACCACCTTTTTTGAACTTATGAGGAGCATGAGCGAATTCAGCAAAATAAATCCGGAAGAAGCGGCCGCAAAGGGCGGAATCACCATTATCGGCGACGACGGCCTTGAGGTGGTTTTGGAAGCCGGCCCCGAAGGGGAAACCCTGCACCTGCATTCTACCTTATGCGCCGTGCCCGATGCCGCGGCCGCAACCGTGTACCCTAAACTTATGACCCTGCACCTTTTCGGCTACCTTACCGAGGGCGCCGGCTTCGGTCTGGACGCCGGAAGCGGCCGCCTGGTTCTCTTTCGCACTCTGCTTCTTAAAAACCTCAGCCCCGTTGAGTTGCCCGCAATTGTCAACGCCTTTGCCGGCCAGGCGCGGTATTGGCACGCCGAACTGCCCGCCCTGTGCGTCGGGAATCAGCCTTCGGCCGCCAAGGAGGCGGCGAAATCGTCCGTTACACCGGTTAATATGGTTTGATGCGGCAAGGCTTTTGCCGGGTTGCCGCATCATCAGCCGATACGAGTTTGCGCTGCCTTCAAGGGCTCCCTCATCCCAAGCGCCCCGCCTGACCCCAGAACGGCAAGCAGGCGACCCCTCCCTCTTCCCGCGGATGTAAAAACGCCAGGCCTCGTGCCGCTGAAGCTTTCACCCCATCAAGTATCCGCTTAGGAGAACGTATGTCACAAATACCCGCCACCCGCCCGGGCGATGCGTTGACTTCCCCCGCCCGGCCCGCCGTCCCGGGAGGGCCTCAATCCGCGCAATCGCCCGAAACGAAAGGCAGCATTTTCGGCATTATCTGGCGGACAGCCCTTTTCACCATCACTCCGAAGTCCTGCACCACCATCAACAATAAACTGGCCGACGGCATCATGCGCCAGACCTTTGCCGTCGTCAGGGATAAAGCGCACTTAGCGCTGAACAACTGGGCCGGCGGCTATGCGGGGCCGCTGCGTTCTCTGGCTTCGGAAAGAAACATCGGCTCGATCCTTCTGGCCGTTACGGAGGAAGCCGGTTGGGACAAGATAGCCGACTTCGTGGGCACATCCTGGTCCGGAAAGGCGCGCGATCCTCACAAAACAAGTTGGCGGCACAGCGTCATGGACCGGGTGGCGACCATTCTCAAATCCGTCAACACACGCTTTCTCGCGGAAAATCCTTCCTATAAAGTCATGACGGAATCGGAATCCATAGCCCGGCCTCTGGTCGCCAACGTGCTTATGGGGATTATGGAAGCGCAGCTGGATAAGGACGGAAAACCCTTTGACGCGACGCGGATCACCCTGGACACATTAACGCAGGCGTTCCGGCAAGGCATGAGCAAACGCCCGGTTTCCGGCGGGCCGGAAGGCGATGCGGGGGCCGCCCCCACGGGCCGGCCCGGAGACTCCTGCGGCGAAAGCTGGCTTTCGATCTCCCTCAGCGGAGTAACGTATATAGTTTCGGGAATCGGCAATGACATTTCCGCTCTCGGCGTTCTGCTGCAACAGATGGCCGCGTCCGCGGGCATGGAGCTTGTTCCCGGCAAAGATCTGTACGAACAGGCGCTGGCTGACCTCAACCCGCCGGACGGGGCAATCGCCAAAGCGCTTATGGGCACGGCGGGCGGCACGGCCGGCGCGGTCATTGCCGAGGGTTTGCGGACCATGCTCGAAGACGGTTCGCTTTCTGAGTTGTTGTTGACGGGATATGGCCCCAAGGCGGATGCGGCCTTGGCCGCCCTGCTTGATCCGAAAGACGGCAAACTTTACAAAATGTTGATGGAAAAGCTCGGGCCGGAGGGCGGCGGCTTTTTCTGCCATACACTTCGCGCCGTCGTCATCGGCGGGCAGCTGCCGCAACTGGCCCACCTGCTGCTTTCACCCGAACGGGGCGGACTTGCCGGGTATGCCTCGGTGGCTCCCGGGCTGATTTTTGCTTTACTGAGCGGCGCCGCCTCCTGGGGCGTTGCCGCCTCTGTTGACGGAGCCCACGCGCTGGTTGAGCAGGCAAGGGTGAAGGCGGGTTCCATATTCCCCTCGCTGCTGTATATTGACGAAGCCCTGGCCTTGCGGATGCGGAAAGCGGACAAGGAGGTCGGCCTTGTGGCCCAGAGTTCTCCTGCGGACTTCGAGCCGCGCGAGAAGCGCCCGAAAACGTTGCAGGAAGAACCCACCGCCTATCGGGTGATGGAAGAATGCTGCCTTGTGCTCAAGGAGGCAGCCCTTGCTCCCGAATCTTCGGCCGCCAAGGACCGTCAGACCGCCCTGGCGGAAGGCATAGCCAAGTTGGACGCGCCGCCGGAAAAGAAAGAGGAAATGTTCGATCTTGTCGTGCAGACCAGCGAAAAACAGCTCAGCCCTTTGCCCACCCACAGCAGTTTTGTGCAGGAATTTTCAAAACCCGCCACAGATACGGCAGGCGTCGCCCACACCCTGCAAGTCAGCGCTGACGCGCGGGCTTTCATTCTTGATGCCGAAACGCTGAGCGAGCAGGGCGCATCTGTTGCCCGGGAAATCGTGCGCGTTGGAGAGGGCAAGGGCATTTCCGTCAGCGTTCCCACCACATGGTACGGCGCCAACGTTTACGAGGCGGACGCGGACTTTCATCATAGCTGGGCGCAAAACAAAGATTCCATCAGCATCAACCGCCAGAGCGTGCGCAGCCTTACCACCCTCAGCAGGTTCAACGCCTACACCGAGGAATCTTACCTCTACGGCGCCCTCAGTGACGCCTGCGCAGGCAATACCGCGCAGATGGCGGCGCTTACCCGCCTGCTCACCCCGGCCGCGGCGGAAAAGCTTTCGGGATCCGTATTGCGGGAACGCGTCCAGGACGGTCTGTTGAAATATGCGGACCCAAAAACGGGAACCGATATTGAGTTGACGCTCGCCAACAGGGGGGAACCCGCTGTCAGCTACAACGTGATCCCCATGCCGAACGGAAAAGTCATGGTGTCGATCACGGCTCTCTACCCCATCGAAAGCTACCGCGCCCCGGGCGAATCCGGCTGGCACACCCCGCTGGGCGACGGCAAGCAGACGAGCGCAGTCAGCGTTACGGCCAATGTCGTGCTGGATGCCGACCCCGTGGCTGTTTCTTCCTTAAGTCACACGACGGCTTCCATTTTTATCGCCAATACCGTTGCGGCAACTGAAATGGCGCCGCCATCGACAAAATCTCCGTGAAATGGCGGCGGCGCTGGCGGTTGCGCGGCCGGGGCGGCGCCGTGCCGCAAAACCCCAAAACAACAGGGGCCCCGAAATTTTTACCTTTCGCCGATGCGGCCCAGACGGCAGGCCATGGCAATGCTTATGGCCACGGAAGCGTTGAGCGATTCCACATTGGCGGCCATGGGAATGGAGAGGCGTTTTTCTTCCGGCCAGAATTCGTCCAGCCCCGGCCCTTCCATACCCGCCACAAGGCCGATGCGCTCGTGCGCCTCAAAGGGGAATCCGAACAAGCTCTTTCCTTTCGGAGAGAGCGCGAAGATGGGCAAATGTCCGTGCGAGGCCAGTTGTTCTATGCCCGGCCCCTCGAACAAGGGCGTCTGGAAAATGGCCGGCCCAGAAGCCCGAAGGCATTTTGGCAGATAAGGCATGGCCGCTTCGCGCAGTCGCACCACGGATGCGCCGAACGCCGCCGCGCTGCGAATGGCGGTTCCCAAATTGATGGGATTCTGAAAAGGAAGAAACACCGTCAGCCCTTCAGGCAGGCTGCCGTCCCATTCGGGCAACGGCGGGGCGGAAATCAGCAGCAACGGTTCTCGTATTCCATAGATATCCAGCCCGGCAAACAGCTCATAGGGCAGCAGATACACAGGACAACCCGGCGGCACGGCCAGCCCGGCGGCATCGGACTCCTTTTTCAGAATCAGGCCCTGAATCCGGCCGGGAAATAGCTGAAGACACTCGTCCAGAACTTTACGCCCGGCTATCAGGGCCATTTTCTGATTTTTTATGCCGCGCCCGTCCAGAAGCTTGAGCCAGCTTTTGTAGCGCGGGTTTTGCGCGCTTGAAATTTCCGTGATCTGCATCCGTTCCTGCTCTTGCCGCTCAAGAGGCATTTTTTGCGGGATATGTACCGGGCGGCTTTCTTTTTCGCTTCAAATTTTGATTATAAGATGGATTCTGACACCGGATGGAGAAATGTATCAATTTGGGCAAGGGATGGCAAATAAAGTGCACATAGCCGGTAACTTCGGGGCGGGCGCCGCTTTGCTGCGGCATGCTATCGGGGAAGAGCTTCTGTTGCAATCAGGCATAATAGCTATTGTCCTGGCCAGCAAAAGGATGATATTAAGTCCAAGCGGCAAACTCCAGAACATTTTCAAAATGAAAATGCTCCGGAGGATACGAAGCACAGCAAAGTATCCTTCCGCAAGCGAACAGCGCGGCGTGCCTTTGGCACAGGCAGTATCGGCCTGTACGCATTCGGAAGAAGAATGTTTTTGCTTTCATGTGTGAAGAGAAAAATTAAAATTAATCTGCACTAAAGAATTTATCGTTGTTATTTCATATGACATGGAAAACATGGCAGAGCGAGATATCAGCGTTTTTTTATCGTTTTAACCGGTTTTTCAGTCAACCCAGGCGCTGAAATACAATTTTGATATTTTTTTCACAAAATGTATTATTTATGACGCCACAAGGCAACAGCTGCATAATAGGGTCACAGAGAAGCGATTCTGGAGGGTGGAGTGAAAATCAATACAATATCATCGTTCCGTATTTGGGGCATTATTTTGAGCCTTCTTATTATGGCGAATATTGGGGGAGCTGCCGGTCAGGCTTTTGCAAGAACGACCTCGCTGTCTTCTCTGGAAAGCCTGGGTGAACTTGAAGCCGGCAATCTTCGCTTTCGGGAAGGAAAAACGCTGCACCCACGCCAGGACGCGCGGCGGCGTCTTGAAACGGCGCGTGAAGGTCAGGCGCCCATAGCAGGCGTGCTCGCTTGTGCCGATTCCCGAGAGGCCGTGGAACTGATCTTTGACCAGGGCCTTGGCGATGTTTTCGTCATCCGCGTGGCCGGTAACACCACGGGGGAAGCCGTGCTGGGCAGCATCGACTATGCCGTCGAACACCTGGGAATTCCTTTGCTCGTGGTGCTCGGGCACACGCGCTGCGGAGCTGTAAACAGCGTTTGGGACGGCAGCGAGGTGCACGGCAACCTTGCGGGTTTGCTTGCTCCAATTGTGCCGGTGGTTCAAGAAATCAAACAAAAAACGCCGACATTGACGGGGGATGCCGAAAGTCACGGCAGAAAGCTTGCCGTGACCGCAAACGTCCGGCAGAGCGTGGCTGCTATCTTGAAGGAAAGTTCCGAGGTTTCCAAACGCGTTGCTGAAAAAAAGCTGCTTCTGTTGGGCGCGGTTTATGACATCGAGTCCGGCGGCATCTGCTGGCTCGACGCCGGGCCGCAACAGCCTTGAGGCGCTGTCTCCGATTTGCCCCGGCTGAAAAATCTGGACGAACGCGTTATCTTTTCTGTATTAAGTAATAATGTGCTTCATAGGTGAGGAGAATATTCTGGGTTTGAAGATTCTGACCCTGCACGCATGAAGGAGTTCATCATGAACAGCGGTTTCCGGTATTTTCCTCTCGTTGCTTTGTTGCTGATTCTGCCCGGTTGCGCGAGCTTGAGCGGCCCAACCTTGACGGAACGGGCGGCAAAGGTCGGGGCTTTGTATGAGCAAGCCCAGGCGGCCAGTGTGGAAAGCGAGGCGAAAAAATCCGACTACCCAAGCGCTGCCGACTACTACGAACGCGCCGCCCGAAACGGCAGTCCGCGCGCGGCCTATGCCCTGGCGGCCCTGTATCGCGACGGGCTGGTCAAGGGAAAGGATGAAGCGGAAACCCGGGCCAAGGCGTTCTTCTGGATGCGGGATGCCGCTGTGGGAGGATGGCCGCAGGCTCAGTACGAAACCGCCATTTTTTACTATGAAGGCAAAGGCACGGAGCCTGATCCCGCCCAGGCCACGGAATGGCTGCAAAAGGCCGGGGACGGCGGCAACATGCTGGCCCAGCGTTTTCTCGGCACTCTGTATCTGAACGGACAGGATGCGGAAGGCAAGTTGCACGTCAAGCCCGATGTGCAGAAAGCGGCATACTGGTACCTGCGGGCCGCGCAAAACGGCGACGCCATATCTCAGGCGGCCATCGGCTCCATGTATCAGAGCGGCAAGGGAATTGAAAAAGACTATGTGCAGGCCATGAAGTGGAACCGTCTGGCCGCGCGAAAGGGTGTGGCCGGGGCGCAGAAAAACCTGGCCGCGCTGTATTCGACGTCGCGCGGTTCTTCCGGCAACTACGAACAGTCCATTGTCCTGTATAAGGACGCATACGCCGGGGGCGATGTGCAGGCCGGTTTTCGTTTGGGGCTGCTGTATTATTACGCTCCGGCACCCTACGCCAACATAAAGCAGGCCGTCAAACTGTTTACCGAAACGGAAAATCGCGTGCCCGCTTCTGCCGCCATGCTGGGCGCGGCGGCTGAAGACGGCAAGGGAGTGCCTCAGGACTACAGCAAGGCGGTTTCATGGTATACTAAGGCGGCCAAAGCCGGGTATGCTGAAGCTTATGCGTATCTGGGCGTTATGTACCTTGAGGGGCGCGGCGTTCCTCAGGACTTTGACGAAGCGGCAAAGGCCTTTTTGGCCGGCGCAGAGAAGGGCGATTCCCGGAGTCAGCGCCGTCTTGCGGAACTGTACATGCAGGGACGCGGTGTGCCTTTTGATTATGAACAAGCCTTGCACTGGTGTCTGCGGGCCGCTGACGACGGTGACATTCAGGCCATGTATCTGGCCGGAACTATGTATGAAAAGGCGTTGGGCACCAGTCGTGACGTGGAAGAAGCCAGAAGGTGGTACCACAGCGTTTTGTCTCACGGTCCTGATGAAAATCTGGCCATCCGGCCGGAATCGTCGGCCGTGACGCGCCGCGAGGCCAAAGAAGCCCTGGGCAGACTGCCGAAAGTGGAAAAAGAACTTACTTCGAGTTTTGAAAATCAGGGATAATGACGACAGGGCCGGGGCAAGCCGGCCCTGCCTTTTGCAGGGAGCCGTATGCCGCGAAGCGAACGGGAAAAAATGCTGGCCGGATTGCCGTACAACAGCCGGGATCCGGAATTGATGGCCATGCACCGCAAGGCGCGCGTGTTTATGAACACTTATAACCGCATGGCTGAATCCCTGCCTGAAGAGCGCGCCGCCCTGCTGCGGGAGCATCTGGCCTTTGTCGGCGACAATGTCTGGATAGAGCCGCCTTTTTATTGCGACTACGCCTGCCACATCAGTATGGGGCATAACAGTTACGCCAATTTCAACTGCGTGTTTCTGGATTGCAACAGCATCAGCATAGGCGACGACACGATACTCGCTCCGGCCGTCCAGATTTATGCGGTGGGGCACCCTGTTCTGCCGGAAGAGCGCTTGATTTCCGGCGGCGGGCAGGGGGATGTGGCCCGGCATTTTGACGTGACCGCGCCGGTGCGCATCGGCGATCAGTGCTGGATTGGCGGCGGCGCCGTCATCATGCCCGGGGTAAGCATAGGGGCGGGCACGACCATTGGCGCGGGTTCCGTAGTCACCCGCGACATTCCGCCGCGCGTTCTGGCCGCGGGCAACCCCTGCCGCGTGCTGCGCGAATTATAAGCGCGCGGACTCTTCGCAAGGGGCGCAGGCGCAGGCCAGCACAGCCGTCCGAATTGCTTCGGAGGCGTAATTGGGAAAGATCCCCGTACTGCGGCCGTCGGGAAAAGTGAAGATAAGCGCGCCGTTTTTCGGGGCGAGAAGCTTTACTTCGCGCCAGGCAAAGACCAGGTTGTTCGTTTGCGTGCGGACGCGCAAAAAGTGCTGGTCCCATTCCAGGTTTGTTTCGCCTCCGGGCAGTTCCAAAATGGAACCCGCCCTGATCCAGGCCCGGAGCATGCCGCCCAGCACGGGAGCGCTGCCGCACAAGGCCGCCGCCAGGCCGCCGAGAATAAAAAAAGACTCGTCGGCGCGACCGGAAAGGTACAGCCAGGCGAGCCCCGCCACGAGCGTGACGGCAAGCGCCAGATCCAGCAGGAAGAGCCGCAGCGCTTTGGGCATAAAAAGGCAGTCGAATTTTTCGGCGCGGGTCAGCGTGAAGCTAAGACTGCCGGGTTGCGCTGCCTGCGTCATGCTTCTTTGGCCGCCCATTTGCCGATTTCGCGGGCGGCTTCTTCCCATTTCGGGGAGAGGCGCAGGCGGAGGAATTCCGCGTACAGCGTGTCGAAAAATTCGAGGCAGACTTCGGTCAGCTGGATTTTTTCAAAAAACAGGGCGTCCGGATCGTCGTCGGGCGAATCGCCTTTTTCTGTACTGGGGGTTTTCAGGCTGCCCAGAGAAAAATCCTGCGCCTTCAAGGTCACCTGCCAGGATTCGGGGTCGCGGGTAAAGCGCACCAAAGCGCGACTGACTTTTTTGCCGGTGGTCAGACCCAGGCGCGCTTCGCGCAGCTCGGACATCACCCCTGACACGCTGGCAGTTTCCAGGGCGTCGCCTTCGCCGCCTTGCACCACGATGCGCTGTTCCATGGACACGGTGAAGTCCGGGCCTTTGTCCGGCGCGGCAAAAACGGGCGCCGTGTCGGAACGAAACCACAGCCAGGTCAGAAATTCCTGTCCCAGAACAAGATCGGTACTTTCACCAAGATAAGGATTGTTGCTCATATTGATATCCTATGCGAAGCGTGTCGCTTCCAGACGGTCAAGCTTCGCCAGTCCGTCCTCGCCCAGAATTTTGGCCGCCAGCCCGTACGGGGTCAGGGGTTCCAGGTGCAAATCGAAAGATTTGGTGAAGTGTTCCTGAAACAATTCCAGCATCTTGGCCTGTGTTGAGGCAAAAAAAACCACATTGTCCGCCGTGTTCCAGACCACGTTAAACTCGGCCGGTATGGGCAGGCAGCGTTGCATGAGCCTTGCTTGCACCTGCTCGCGCAATTCTTTTTTTCGCTCGCGCGAGACGTATTTTTTTCCCTGCTCGCGGTTGCGCGCCTCTTCGGCGCGCAGGGCCACAGCCGTGTGCTTTCGCAGCACGGCGGGGGGAACGCGCCGGGTATCGAGGCGCAGCGAAAAGGCCAGGTAGGCCCCTTTTTGCGGCGGGGCTTCACGCCAGGCCACATCCAGCATGTCTTCAAAGCTGACCCAGCCCCAGGACCTCTCGTCGCTGGTATCATCGATATCTCTAAATGCATGCTGCTTCAGCCGGTCGCCGATCTGCGCCCAAATTTCGGCGGGCACGGGGTCGGTGACGTAAAAACGGGTAAAGCTGCAACTGGCTTTGATGAAGGACATAGATACTCCCTGTTTGACGGACGCGTTTTACCGCATTCCGGCGCCGAAATCCAGTCCACGGACCAGCCCGTCGCAATGCCTTGCCCTGCTTGAAAATGGCGGGAAGGTGGCAAAATATAAACGTTCCGTGTTGACATAAAGCCGGGCAAGAGGTACATAGAACATCCCGCGTGTGAATGCCTTTCGAATTTTAGCCGCCGAGACAGGCGGAAATAGAAATCGAAAAAAAGAGCGAAAAAGTGTTTGACACTCTGGCTGCTCTGGGGCATAAGCACGTCTCGCCGGTTGGGGCGGCCCTTTGAAGGGGCGGCGGCTGGCCGGCGGTGGTTCTTTGACAAGTGAATAGCGAGTTGGGAAGAAATTGAGATTCAGTCAGGTTTGACCGAGCAATTGGTCGACTCT
>JAVBRE010000165.1:0-4833 GCA_031548325.1 Desulfovibrionaceae bacterium | reverse complement strand
TTCTTCCAGCTTCAGTTCCGGGCACAGTTGGCGGACGTCCCGGTCCTGAGCCTGTTCGAGCGATATGCCGAGAATACGCTCGGCCTCGTGGTTCCAGGCCACGATGCGGCAGGCCCTGTCGACGGCCACCAGCGCGTCCGGCGTATATTCCAGCAGCTTTTTGGAAAAAAGGCTCTTGGCGCGCTCCTGGGCCAGCCTTTCCGTAATGTGCACGGCTTCGGCGGCAGCTTCCAGAATGATGCGGGGGGAAGTGGTAAGTATCTCGGCCGGCACATTAAGCTCCCGCGCGATGCGTACCGTCACATGGCTGCATACCAGGGCCTCGGCGCCTTCCTCGATTGCCTGGCGCACCAGCGCTTCCGGCGAAACATGGTCGTCCAGGTGGTACAGCGTCACCTCAATGCCCAAGCTGGGGCCGAGGTTTTCGATGCCGCCGAGCATGCTGCGCGAGGCGACCGCGGCGATCCGGCGCCCGTGTTTGGCGGCCCGTTGCAAGGTTTCCAGCAAATCCATGGTCGATACGGGCAGTTCCACGACGGAAACAGGAAGTCCCAAGGTACGCACACGCCGGGAGACGGCCCCGCGCGCGATAACGACCTCGATGCCGTTTTGGCTGATTTCCTGTACAATACCGCAATCGGCAAAATCCGATGTCCATGGAATCTGAAAAAAGCGAATGCCGCCATATTTAGTTTTCAATATATTCTGGGCAAAAGACAACATGTTTGGCGATGTGGTGGCAAACAGCACGGCCATACGGCACCTCTCTGTTTCACTATGTTGCAGTTTTTTGAATTATGCAACAATGATTTGCCGCTTGCGGGATATGGCCTGGGCAATTTCTCCCCCACCGGTCTTTTGAATTATTGGCGCTATTTTTGCACAGATAATTGAACCTTTCAGCATCGGGATAGGTTGTTTCTCTCCGCAGAATAGTTAGCGCACTTGACCCCTCTCAAGCGGTGCTTTCTTGAATTATTTCTGTGTGGAGTTCCGCTGCTCTGTACGATGCAGGACCAGTAAAAGGGTAGTCGGCAGCCGCGATCATCACATGAGCAATGAGGACGCAAAGAATCTTCGTATACAGTCTCATGGCCTGCAATTTCGCCGCCCTGAATTCAATCGCAGGCGCATGGGAAACGCGGCCGGGGCTCAGTGCTCATCCTATCCACGCCAAGGAGTTAAGTATGGCCCAACCAGATCTAGATCTTCTCAGCGCTGAAGACCAGGTTTCAAAGAAAAAAAGTAAACGCCGGGCATTCACGGGGCCCATGAAATACGTCATCACGGTTTTGGCCGTGATTTTGTCGAGTTTCCATCTGTATACGGCTATGTTCGGCGTTTTGCCGTCCACAGACCAACGCAGCTTCCACGTGGCCTTTGTGCTGGTTCTTATCTTTCTTCTGTATCCGGCCCGTCCCGCCTCGCCGCAGACAAGGCCCTCCTTTTTCGACTGGGTCTTCGCCGCAGTGGCCGCCGTAAGCTCATTCCGCGTTTTTTTCTTTTACGAAGAGATGGCGTACATGCCGGGCGAGCTTGATCTTTACCTTGGCGGGGCCTTTATTTTGCTCATCTTTGAAGCCGGCCGGCGAATTCTGGGCAATATTCTACCTGCATTCTGCGCGTTATTTCTCGCGTTTGCCTATTTCGGCAAGTACATACCCGGCCCATTCGCGCACGCGGGGCTTTCCGTCACCGGCCTGATCGAAGAATTATATCTTACTTCGGACGGCCTCTTTGGCCTGGTGACCGGCGTATCATCCACCTATATTTTTACGTTTATTCTTTTTGGGGCCTTCTTGGGCACCACGGGCACGTCAAATTTTTTTAACGACCTTGCCCAATGCCTGACAGGGCACCTGCGCGGCGGACCCGCTAAAATAGCCGTGCTGGCCAGCGCGTTTATGGGCACTGTCAGCGGCAGCACTTCCGCCAACGTGGCAACCACGGGCGCATTCACCATTCCGTTGATGAAACGGGTCGGCTACAAACCCTATTTCGCCGGGGCGGTGGAGGCCGCCGCTTCTACAGGCGGTCAGATCATGCCGCCGGTCATGGGAGCGGCCGCGTTCATTATCGCGGATTTAGCGGAAGTATCATACCTGAGGGTGGTGGAAGCCGCTGTTGTGCCGGCTATGTTATATTTCTTCGGCGTCTGGTGCAGCCTTAGCGTTGAGGCCAACCGTCTGGGCCTTGTGGGCCTGCCCAGAGAAAGCCTGCCCCGCCTTTCGCACGTTCTGCTGAAAACGGGCTACAAGGCCATACCGCTCCTGATCGTCATCGCTCTGTTGACCATGGGGCGCAACCCCTTGTTTGCGGCAAGCGTCAGCATCGGCGCCTGCATTCTTCTTTCCTTTCTGAACAAAGAAGACAGGATGACGGTCAAAAAATTTATTACCTCCCTTGAGGATGCGGCCAAGACGGGCATTACCGTGGCTATCGCCTGCATCATCGTGAACGTGGTCATCTGCGTGATGGGCGCCACGGGCGTGACGGTGCGCATAGGGGACATTATTCTGGGCTATACCGCAGGCAATCTGGCGCTGACCCTGGTTGTGACCATGGGCATCTGCATTCTTCTCGGCATGGGCATGCCCACCACGCCCAGCTATGTGCTGACAGCCGCTGTAGCCGCCCCGGCACTGGTTAAAATGGGCTGCAATGTACTTGATGTGCATTTTTTCGTGTTTTATTTTGCGTGCCTGTCTTCAGTGACCCCCCCTGTCTGTGTCGGCGCGTATACAGCGGCGGGACTCGCCCAGGCGGACCCCACCAAGACGGCGGTCACAGCCTGGCGGCTTGCTTTGCCCGGCTTTATCGTGCCTTATGTGTTTATGTCGGCGCCGGAGCTTTTGCTGACCAACGTCACTTCCTGGCCTTATTTTGTCCTGTGTCTTGCAAGCGCTATGGTCGGCGTCATTTCTCTCGCCATCGGGGCGGAAGGTTTTTTGAAAGTGGAACTGCGCCTGTACGAACGCGCCATGTTCTTTGCGGCGGCCCTGTGCCTGATCACGCCGGGATTGCTGTCCGACGCTATGGGCCTTGGCGTCATATTCGCCGCGTATACTCTTATTTCCCTGCGAGCTAAAGGCAGGACTTCCGAACCAACGACCGGGTGATTGGCTGCTTGATTACCCGGAAAGACAACTATGAATATCGTCAACAGCTTTATACTTAGAGCGCTTTCAAAATGAAAAATGCTGGCGGATACGAAGCGTAGCGAAGTATCCGCCAGCAAGCGAACAGCGCAGCATGCCTTTAGCACAGGCCGTCTCGGTCTGTGCGCATTTGGGGGAAGAGTGTTTTTGTTTTCATGTATGAAGAGAAAATTCAAAGTTAATCTGTTCTAGTCGTGTTTCGGAGGCGCTATGGCTCTTTCTGTTCTTGCAACCGGTGACTCTCTGATCACGCAACGATTACACAAAAAAGACAAAAACTGCCTTGCGCTCAAATCTATTTTTGATTCGCACGATGCGTGCTTCACCAATTTCGAGCTGCTCGTGCACGACTTTGAAGTCTCTCCGTCGGCAGTGTCCGGGGGAACCTGGGTGGCGGCCCCCCCGGCAATAATCACAGATCTGCAATGGCTTGGGTTTAACTTGTTTGCCGCCGCAACAAATCACAGCCTTGACTGGGGATCTGAAGGCCTGCTGACGACCATGCGCCATCTGGAGGCGGCAAATTGCGTCCACGCCGGTATGGGGCGTACCTTGGCTGAAGCGTCCCGCCCCAAATTTTTGGATGCGGCGGAAGGAAGAATTGCTCTGATCAGCGTTTGCTCAACCGCTAAGGATTGGCACATAGCAGGAGATCCGCGCGCCGACGTGCTCGGCCGTCCCGGCATCAACGTGCTGCGTTTCAGCGCTGTCCACTATCTTCCGGAGGAAGACATACAAACACTGAAAGCCCTTATTGCCAAAACGGACGCGAACGCTCGCAGGCTGCAACTGGAGCGGGACGGCTATGCCAAGTCCGCAGAAGGAGTTGCCGTCGAAAGCGTCCGTTTTGAAGTCGGCGCCGCGGGTACAATCACCTCGTGCAACAAAAAAGATCTTGCGCGCATCTGCGGCGCAATCAGCGACGCCCGGCGCCAGGCCGACGTTGTCCTGGTCAGCCATCACACTCATGAATTCAAAGGCGACGGTAAGGATGTCCCCGCCGATTTTGCCCGCGAATTCGCCCGGGCGTGTATTGACAACGGCGCCCACGCCTACCTTGGTCATGGGCCGCACATCCCACGGGGAATAGAAATTTACAAAAGCAGGCCGTTGTTTCACGGGCTGGGGGATTTTTTCCTGCAATACGAATCCACGCCACGCCAACCGGCGGAATTTTTCGACCTGTATGACCTTGGCCCAGACGCCACCCCCACGGACGGCTTTGAGGCCCGCACCGCCAATGGCACGCGTGGGCATGCCGTGGATCCCAGACTTTTCGAAACCGTCATGGCGGCCTTCAAGGTCGAAAACGATAAGGTGCAGCAAATTGAATTGATTCCGATAACTCTTGGCTTCGGTAAACCCCGTTCCCGAAAAGGGCGGCCGGAACTTGCCTCAAAAGAAGACGCCGCGCGGATATTGCAGGATATGCAAGCCTTGTCTGCTCCGTTTGGCACAACAATCGCCATTGAAAACGGGCGCGGCTACATAGAATGCGACTGAGCCCATGATCTGCCCGCAAACTTGCATACGGGGCGCGCTCCGGCAACACGGCCGGTTCGCGCCGCGTTTTCTTATGAGGACAGGCCGCATGAGGCCGGTTTCGGCATCCTTTGTCGCGGACAATGTACTTTGAGCCGCTGATGAGTCCTTTTGCCGCCTTGTGGCTTCTTCG
>JAVBRE010000034.1:0-24641 GCA_031548325.1 Desulfovibrionaceae bacterium | reverse complement strand
AGCGCGCCAAAAATACCGCATATCCCGTCAGCCAGAGCCATGCCGGGCAGGGTAGGGGGGCCGCCTTTGGGGCCGTTCGTGGCGGCAAACCCGCTCATGGCCTCGGCAACGCTGCCGAAGCCGCCTCTTTTGGCGTAAGGGCCATCTTGTCCGTATCCTGTGGTGCGTAACATGATTAGGGAGGAATTGATCGCGTAAAGCGCGTCCCAGCCGATATTCCATTTTTCCATGGTGCCGGGGCGGTAGTTTTCAATAATTACATCGACCTTGGCTGTCAGTTCCCTGAATACCTCTTGCCCTTCCGGTCGGCTCAAATTCAGGGTGACACATTTTTTATTGCGGGACATACTTTTCCAGGCCAGCGGCACCCCGTTCTTTTTCTTGCCGTAGTTGCGCATGGGGTCACCGGTTTCAGGGTGTTCCACTTTGATGACCGTGGCGCCGAAATCAGCGAGAAGGACGGCGGCTCTGGGCGCGGCCAGCATGGTTGCGGCGTCGATGATGGTTATGTCGCGCAGGGGAAGGTTGTCCATGGCAATCCTCAACTTGTCGCTTCGCGAGCTTTTCGTTTGCGGGTTTCATGAGCCTCAATGGCGGCAGCTCGGTTGAGTATAGCTTTGGCTTCCCTGTAGTGGGCCAGGTCCACCATTCTGCCATTCAGGTTGATGGCGGCCGTGCCTTTTGCAAAGGCAGCGTCCAAGGCAGTTGTGAGCTCTCTGGCGGCAGTCAGATCTTCGGGCGAAGGGGAAAAGCACGCGTTCAGCGTGGCCACATTGCCGGGATGGATGCAACTGGCCCCGAGGAAGCCGTGTTTGTAGCTGAGTTTGGCCAGTTTTTCAAAGCCGTCTTCGTCTTTATATGCAGTCATGGGGCCTATCATGCCCATGGGAATCTGTCCGTAGGCCCTGGCAGTGACGAGCAGTTGCATGCGGATGGAAAGCATGGCGGTTTGGGTGTCCGGGCCGAAAACAAGGTCGATTGCCGAGCAAAAATCCTCATTGCCCAAGGTGATGGAATCAATGCGTTCTGAAGCGGAAGCAATGGCTTCTGCATTCAGGTATCCGCGTGGCGTCTCAATGACGGCATTGACGGTTATGGAGCCAATGGGCATGCCTTTGGCAGCTTCCAGGCTGGATAGTGCCGCTGCAAGTTCTTTCATTTCTTCGGCGCTTTCGCATTTTGGCATATATATGGCATTGACCCCGGGACGGACAGAGGCCTTAAGGTCGGCCATAAGAAGCTCTGGCGTATTGTTCACCCGGATTATGACTTCGCTCCCCCCCTTTGCGACAAGAGCAACGCCTGTGGCGAGACTTTCTCTAGCGGTCGTTTTTTCCGTCTCCGGCACGCTGTCCTCAAGATCCAGCACTACGGCGTCCGCATTGCGCGCGTATGCCTTTTCTACGAATCGTCTCTGGTGCGCGGGCATAATCAGACGCGATCTGCGGACAGTTTCCAGCGCATGGTTCTTTATCATAGCTGCTCCTGGAAGAGCATTTTTACGTTGAGATTATATGCTTGAGTCCTGCGGAGCCATCACTCCGCACAGACAGAGAAGCAAACGGAATGCCAAGACTCAAATTTTTCTTATCGTATTGGGATTTTTTGAAATTTTTTCACAGGGAGGAAGAAATGCAAGAGAAAATGTTGCATTGTTGCGCAACAGTATTGCTTTGTGAAACTCAAAAGAGGTTGCGGATAAGGCCCGTCAAAATCGGAGAAATAATCGTCGCAATCTGGGGGAAAGAGCCGGCACGCGGACGCGTCTTATCCTTTATCTGCGAAGTTTTCGCCATAAAGTCACGCGGTTCAGGCCGAGCATTTTCGCGGCTCTGGTATAGTTGCCGCCGCATTCGGCCAGCGCGTCATAAATGGCGCTCAGATCCGGATCTTCGCATACGGGCGAGAGATCAGCCATTTCTTCGGCCAGATGGGCCACCACAACGGCTTCGTCAATGCTTTCGTGTTGTTCGACGGCCAGCCGTTCGATGATATTACGCAATTCGCGAATATTGCCCGGCCATTTATGGCTCTGCAGGGCCTTTTCGGCCCCCTTTGTCAACGCGGGCGTCCTGCCCGTTTTGTTTGCGACGCGGAGGAAGTAGGCTGCCAGCATGGGGATATCCTGGATTCTGTCCCGCAGGGGAGGGATACGGAGCCGCAAGACATTAAGCCGGTAATAAAGGTCCGGGCGGAACGCGTTTTTTCGAATGAGTTCGCGCAGGTTTCTGTTTGTGGCGGTTATCAGCCGGACGTCCACCGGCAATACCCGGTCGCTGCCAAGGCGCATGATCTTGCGCTCTTCCAATACGCGCAGCAGCTTTCCCTGCACCTGGATGTCCATTTCCCCGATTTCGTCAAGCAGCAGGGTTCCGCCGTGCGCCAGTTCAAACATGCCGGGTTTGCCCTTAGGGTTCGCGCCGGTGAATGCTCCGCCCACGTAACCGAAAAGTTCGCTTTCCAGGAGTTGCCCCGGCAGTGCCGCGCAGTTGATGGCCACAAAAGGACCGCGTTTTCGCGCGCTATAATTGTGAATGCTTTGGGCGAACAGCTCTTTTCCGGTTCCGGTCTCGCCCAGCAAAAGAATGGAAGAGTCGGTGCGGGCAAATTCCTTGGCTTTGCTCACGGCAAGGCGCAGCTTGTCGCTGCCCACCTGCATGGTTTCAAACGTGGCCGTTGCGGCATGTCCCAAATCGTAGATGTGCTGCCGGATATTGGCTTCCATGTTTTGCAGCCGGCCGACCTCCTGAAACGCGGCAATGGCGGCCACAACAATGCCGTCCACGAAAACCGGCACTTTGTTGCACACGATATCCGTATCGTTGCAACGCAGGATGGACCCTGTCGTCCCTTCGCCAGTGTGCAAAATCTCCCCAAGGCCGAACTGGGTGAAATGCCTGTCCGCCGGGGATCCTATAGCCTCGGTAACCCCGGTTATCCGTTCGGCCGCCGGGTTGCAGACAATGACCGAACCCTGATTGTCCACCGCGATAATGCCTTCATTAATGTGCCCCAAAAGCGTCCCGAAAAGTCCGCTACGCCGCTGTTCCTGGCGGATGGCGTTGACAATTTCCGTAGCTTCCCGGGCCGCCTGCAAAAGACCGTCCCGGCTGATAATCAGCACGGTGGGATATCCCATTTCCGCGGCGATGCCCGTTGTCAGCGCGCCTCCCATGATGACCTCAGCGCCGGCCCCGATTGCCTCTTCCACGCATGCCCAGGCCATGTGGTTCCCGGCGATGCGGTAAACGCGCACATCCAGGTGGAGCAGTTCCGCCAGTTCTTCCACCCCGGTCATACTGCTGGGAGAACCCACGACGCCGATGCGTCCGCCCCTTTTGGGGGCCTGCTTCAAAGCCCGAAGCGTATCCAAAGCGGTTACGGAAACCTCCACCACCGTGACAGGCAGGTTGAGATCCCTGATCCCCGCAATCCTCGACCCACGGGCCATGATGACGCTGTATCCCTTGGCGGCCACGGCGGTGGCAACTTCACTACAATCCCCGTCCGCGGGGCTGAGCAGAAAATCAATGTCCGGGTAGTTTGCGGCAAAAGACTCACGAGCTTGCTCGATCTGCCGCGCATCGCCGTTCACAAAAAGAATAGCAGACATGGATCTCTGATCCTTCTATTTCCAACGTTAATCTGCTTCAACAGCGGGTGATCGTATTCTGCTTACGGGGAAGGCAGCACCCCATTTTCGTTCGCGACCGGAGGCAATCCCCATTCGGTGACGCAGGCGGCGATGAAGTCGTAGACGGCCGCGTGCTCCGCCTTGCCGTTGCCGGTCACGGTCATCGGTTCGCCAAAGCGGATGTGCACGGGAATTTCGGGCCTGATTTTGCCCTGGTCTTTAAACAGGCCGAAACAGCCGTTTAACCCCCAGGCGTCAGAGCGCATCGCTACGGGCACCACCGGCACTTTGGCCCGTCTGGCCAGTTTGATGCCCATGGAATTGAAGTGCCGGGGGTCGAGCCGCTGCATTCTGGTGCTTTGCGGGAAGATGATCATGGAAATGCCTTTGGCCAGGCGTTCCGTACCGCCTTCCATCACCGACGTGAAATCCGCGCGGGGGTCCTTGCGCTGCACGGTGACCGGGTCGCGGGAACGCATTACGTGGCAGAAGAAGGGATAGTTCAACAGGCTTTCTTTGACCACAAAAGACACGTTCATATAGGGCTGAATGAGGCCGGGCAGCACAAAGGCTTCCAGGGTGCTCATGTGATTGCCGATGAACACGCAGGGGCCGTCCATCTTCTTGTACTGTTCCATGCCGTCGACCGTTACGCGCACGCCGCAGCGCTCAAGCGCGTGCAGGGTCTCCATGCTGGCCAGAATCCATTCGTCGTTGGTGAAGACCCCGGCCTTAACTTTGTTGGCCGCCCTGTTCACGATGGAGCACATGGACCAGTAAAAGCTGAGGCTGGGAAAGGCGCGGCTGAAAAAATCCCTTTCCCGGTTCGAAGTTGCATATCGGTCGCCGGGAAAGGGGGGCCAGGGCGAAGGCAAGGGGGTGGGAGTCATTTGGCGTTTCCTTTTTTATCAAGCAGACGTTTCCACCAGTTGGCAAGACGCCCTTCTTCCCCGTTGTCCTTGGGATAATAAAAGCGCCTGCCGGCCACGCTGTCAGGCAGATATTCCTGATCCGCCCAGGCGTCGGGAAAGTTATGCGGGTATTGGTAGCCCTGGCCGTATCCCCATTGCCTGTGCAGTTGCGTCACCGCGTTGCGCAGATGCAGGGGCACGGCCGCCGGGCCGTTCATTTTTACCTCGCGCGCCGCATTGCCGTAGGCGGCATACGCGGTATTGCTTTTGCGGGCAAGGGCCAGGTAAACGACGGTTTCAGCCAGTGGAATGAAACCTTCGGGCATGCCGACGAATTCCACGGCCTGTTGGCAGGCCACGGCAAGAGGCAGAGCCTGCGGATCGGCCAGGCCCACGTCTTCCGAAGCGGAAAGAATCAGCCTGCGGCAGATGAAACGGGGATCTTCGCCACCCTCAAGCAGACAGGCCAGATAGTACAATGCGGCGTCCGGGTCGCTGCCGCGTATGGATTTGATGAGCGCGGAAGCGCGATCGTAATGATTGTCGCCGCTTTTGTCGTGGCGCGTGACCAGTTCGGGAAGGGAATCCCGCAGGGCGGCGGCGGTCTGTTTTTCCGGAGGCAGGGCCGTCGCGTATTCGACAAGATTGAGCAGCACGCGGGCGTCGCCGCCGGACAAGGTGGCGAGCATTTCAAGGCCTTCGTCTTCAAGGGACAGGCCTTGAGCCTGCGCGCCCCGGCGGGCGAGTTCCAGCAGTTCCGCCTGCATGAGAGGGCGCAGGCGCAGCACATGCAGGCGGGACAGCAGTTGCGCCGTAACGCTGACCGAGGGGTTTTCCGTGGTCGTGGCGATAAGAATAAGTTCGCCGCTTTCCAGGATGGGCAGAAAAAAATCCTGCTGCGCTTTGGAAAAACGGTGCAGTTCGTCAAGAACCAGAACATCGGTGCCGGTCAGGGTGCGGCGAAGCTGGGTAAGCCCGGCTTCGGGCGCGCTGATGCGGGTTACCTTATGTCCGTGGGTTTTGGCCAGCAGCAGGGCCAGGGTCGATTTGCCGCAGCCGGGCGGCCCGAACAGGAGCAGGCTGGGCAGCCGTCTGGCCCGCAGCAGGTTTTCGATCTTGGCCCGCACATGCTCCTGCCCCACAAATCCGGCAAGATCGTCGGGCCGCAGGCGTTCGGGCAAGGGGGCTATGATGCTCACAGGGCTGTATCTCTCTTATTCTCGAAAGTTGCGTAGCGGCGTTGTTTGCCGTCAGGCAAGGAAGACGAGATTTCGGCGACGGGAGTGTACTTATTGTGTACATGACCGGAGCCGAAATCGATGCCTGACGAAGCATCACGGCAAAGAGCGCCGCTACTGCCGCGACCACCAGGTCAGACCGAGGCATAGCAGGGCCGCGGTTTCCCAGCGCAGGACGCGCCTGCCCAGGCTGACGGCTGTGAACCCGGCGTTTTGCAGGGCGGCGACCTCCTGCTCCGTGAAACCGCCTTCGGGCCCCAGGACAAACAGCGTGTCGCCGTCAGGGGCCAGATATTCAGTTTGTAAAAGCGCGCCCCTGGTGTCACCTTCCCACAGAATAAATCTTTTGGCAAAGTTCGAACGCGCCTCGATCAGCTCCGGCACGCCGCGCGGCAGGGTGCGCAGTTCCGGCAGCCAGGGGTTGTTGCTTTGCTTGGCCCCGGCAGTCATCTGGGCCAGCCAGCTTTCTTTGCCCTCAACCGGAACCGTGCCCTGGCTGCGGGCCGCCTGCCAGAACCACAGGCCGCCGGCCTCCAGTTCCACGGCCTTTTCCAGCAACCAGCTTCGGCGCAGACCTTTGCCGTACCCCAAAGCCAAAGTGGCCCGCGACGAGGGCTTTTCATGCTGTATAATTTCTTCCGGCGCAAGCTGCACCGTCTGTTTGGCAACGGCCGTCACCGTGAACAGGCCTTCGCGGCCGGCGCCGTCCAGCAGGCGGATGCGTTCCCCTGGTTTCAGGCGCAAAACCGTGACCAGGTGGCGGGCTTCCTGGCCGCTTACCTGGTACGGCTGGGTCCATTTTTCCGGCGGCAAAAAAAAGGTATGCATAACCAAATAGAGCCTATTGACGATATATCCAACCCATACGGAAAATAAAAACTCACATGTTAAGCACGATGGTTGGCGGAGAGTAGAAAGCGAACAGCGCCGTCAGCACAGAAAAACTCTATTTCATGCTTTGATTTTCCACCAAGGAGCGTGTAATCGCCGCCCGCCCGCGCGACTTCACAAAGACTGTACAACACAGCCATTGTTCTTGAGCAGAACCCCGTTGGACATTCATAGTTACAACGGAAAACATCCCCGACCTCAAAACCCAGCCGACAAGGCTTGCTATAAACTACAGAGATGGAAAATTCCCAATCTTCAACAATGGTCTTATTCATCAAAACTTCATCCGTGCCGTTCCCTTGGCATAGAAGGGCAGCGTCACCCGCGTGGCTGGCAGTTCCGACTTGGACGCCGTGATCAGAAAGGATTCGGCCTCCGCGTATTCTTTGCGCACGTAAGCAAGGGCAATGCTTTGCCCCAGCGAGGGGGCAAAAGAGCCGCTGGTCACGACGCCGACCTCTTTGCCGTCAAGAGTCACCGGGTCGTTGTGCCGGGCGCTGCGGCGGCAGGCGATGGAAAGGGCGACAAGCGATTCGCGCACGGTATGCGCCGCGGCCTTGCCCACATAGTCTGCGGTGGAAGTCAGCATGGCTCCGTATCCGGCTTCCGCCGGGGTGCGGGTTTCATCCAGATCCTGCCCGTACAGGGGCAGCCCCGCTTCCAGGCGCAGGGTGTCGCGCGCGCCGAGGCCGGCGGCTTGCACATCCGGGTCGGCCAGACAGGCTTCCCACAGTTTCAACGTTTTGTCCCAGGGCAGATACAGCTCAAAGCCCAACTCGCCGGTGTAGCCGGTGCGGCTGACCAGCAGGGGAGAACCGTCAAAGGTTGCCCGGATCAGGCCGAAATAGGGCACTTGGCGCCAGGGCCCCGGCAGGATGCGTTCCAGAGCGGCCAGCGAGGTGGGGCCCTGAATGTCGATCTTGCCCGTGGCGTCGGAAATGTCGGTAAAGGAAAGGCCTTGCGGCAGGCGTGAGCGAATGGCGGCGAAATCGTTGTGGCGGCAAGCTCCGTTGACCACGATCATGAACGTGTCTTCCGCGATATGGTAGACGATGAGGTCGTCCAGAATACCGCCTTTTTCATTGAGCAGAAATCCATAGCGGCAGCGTTCCGCCTTCAGGGTTTCAAGGTTGACGCTCACCGCTTTGCCCAGAGCTTCGGCCGCGCCTTTGCCCTGAAGCAGAAATTCCCCCATATGGCAGATGTCAAAGACCGAAGTTTTCAAGCGGGTGTGCGTATGCTCGGCTATGATGCCCTTGGCGTACTGAATGGGCATGTCCCAGCCCGCGAAAGGGGCCATCTTGGCTCCCTGTTCTTTGTGCCAGGCACAAAGAGGGGTCTGCAAAAGCGCTGTCATGAAAAACTCCTTTCGCTGGCCTGTCAGCGCGGCGCCGCGGCCGTCGGCGCGGCGCGTTGCATGGTGTCTGTCCGCGTTTTGCGGATGGCTTTAAATTCATCAACAAGGCTGACCAGTCTGCCGTATTGCTTTTTTATTTCAGTGCCTTGTTTGCTGAGAGCGTCATCTCTTTTTTCTATGTACGTGCGGCGCAAGTAAGCGTCGTTGAGCACCGATTCGCCTATTCTGATAATGGTGGCCACCAGCGGGTCGAAATAGCTGACGATTTCAAACTTTAAATCGTGCAGGTTGGACACTATTTCTTTGAGCATGGATAGGTAGCCTATCCGCTCGCCCTTGACGTTGCGGTCGCGCAGATCTTCCAGCAGGCGCACTTTTCGGGCTTGCTGGATATAGTTGTATTTTTCGACGACCTCATAGTGCAGATCGTGCAGGGATTCAAAGGCTTCATAGTTGTCCGGGTCATGAATATATGTGTTGAAGATACGGTTGAGATGGCCGAAAAATTCGTCGCCGTATCCGATGATGCGGCGCTGACTTTTTGTCATCCAGGCGTACAGAAATTTCAGCCGTTTTTCATCGCTGTCCGTGTTTTCGACGACCTCGTTACGCTTGTATATGATGCGGCCGGTGTATTCGCCGCGTACGATGTCGTTGAGACGCAGGAACATATTGGAGCTTTCCCTGAGGATGTTGACCTCCTGGGTCGGCTTGCCGGTCAGGGGATGGATGAGCTCGTGCGATTCAACAGAAAGGGCGCGTTCTTGGCGCACGTTGTCCGGGTTGAATTTGTGCTGGCGGTATCGCACGCGGATGATGGCGATCCGTTTTTCCGTATCAACCAGGTAGCCGTCCTTCCGCAAGCGGGAAAGGCCTTCAATATCTTTGTCCAGCGCCACCAGAGCGATTTTTTCTACCTTGGGATAATGCGGATTGCTGCCGTCGTTCCACAGGGTGGTCAGGGTTCTGTCCGACTGGCCGAGCACCCGGATCAGGAAGCGCTCGCCCATCTTGTACAGCCGTCGGGCGAAAAGAGCCGCCGAAGTGCGCCGTTCCGAAACCACGGGAAAACCGTACAATTCCATCAGGTGCTGGCATACGAAATGGCGGTTGACCTCATAACGCTTGTTGTCGCCCACCGTGAATTTGTTGATGCGCAGCCCGTAGCGCTTGATTTCCGTGTCCAGGTCGGAGGGAAAGGAGGCATACAGGCCGGCCAGATAAAAGTAAGGATCGCCGGCGGGTTCCGGGTGCAGGGCGATCACTTGCGCCCGATCCATGGTCAGCAGATGGGGCAGCAGGGCGGGGTATGTCCCCAGGCAGGTGACGTCTTTTTTGCCGCACTGTTGCCGCAGGCTTTCGTGCAGGGAGCGCGGCAGGCGGTTTATGAGCACCTGCGTGTTGCGGCTCGCAAGGGTGCTTTCACTGTACTCCTGGCCGGACAGGCCCGGAGGGTTGAAAGTGTCATACTGGAAGACTTCGTGAAAATAGTTGAGCGGACGCTCAAAAGCCGCCAGGCTGAAACCGGGCAGCAGCTTGTGTTCCCACAGGTCGGCCTCAAAGGAAGGCAGAAGCTCGCGCGGTTCCAGCGGAGGGTAGTCGCCAAATTCGCAATAGGGTTTCAGCAGACAATAGCGGATATGAACGTAGTCCAAAAAAACCTTCAGATCGGCCAGAGAGGCCGGCCGCGGGGGGGCGCTGAGAGACCATGCGTCTTCCCAGGCCAGGTGCGACTTTGTGAAGGCTTTTTGCCAGGAAATCTTCATGCAGTGCCCACATGTTGCGCTGAAAAGGATACATACCAAGCATATGTGGCGAGTATATACTTTTTTTAGAGAATCTCCAGCACAATATTTGCCAAAACAAACAGTTATCGTTTTTTTGAATATAGCTTGCTGATAACACTGTAATCCGCCTCTTCGTCTTCCGGCCCGGGCAGATGAAACAATTGATAGGCCAGACCGGTGAGCGGCATGGCAAGGCCGGCGGCTTCTTCCAGCGCGATGCGCATATCCTTGCGCATCAGAGCCAGTTTGAATTTGGTGCTGTAGTCCCCGGCCGCCATGCTTTTGAATTTGTTTTTGAAGGCCGTTGATCCTCCTGAACTGGAAGAAATCACGTCGTACAGAATATCCAGGTCCAGATCGAGCCCGCGGGCCAGGGACAAAGCTTCCGCCGCGGCAAGAGTGTTGACGCTGACCAGCATCTGGTTGACTGCCTTGACCGCTTTGCCCGCGCCCATGCCGCCCGCCAGCAGAATATTCGAACCCATGGCCCGCAAAACGGGCAGGGTGCTCTCAAACAGCTCTTTTTTGCCTCCGCACATGATGGTCAGAGTACCGTCCGCGGCGCCCCTGACGCCTCCGCTGACCGGCGCATCAAGGCATTCGACTCCCCGGGACGCAAGAAAATCCGCTACGGCTTTCACGCTGCTGGGGGCGCAGGAGGTCATTTCAACAAGCACCGTTCCCGGCGCGATGTTCGCGGTCAGGTCCTGGTCAAGGAACAGGGCTTTCAACTGGGCATCTTCAGGCACAATAGAGATGATGTACTGGACGCCGCGCAGCGCGCTCTCAAGAGAATCTTCGATTTTTCCGCCCAGAGCGGCGATTTCCAGGGCTGGTCCGGGGTTTTTGTGTACGGCCGTTTTCAGACTGTGCCCGGCGGCAAGCAGACGTTTGGCCATGGGCAGCCCCATGCTGCCGAGACCGATAAATCCGATGGTTGCCATGGAGTTGTCCTTAATATACTAGCATATATGCACAATTATATATTGTAGACGAAAAAAGGTTCGAAGACAAGAAAAGGTTGCGGCCCCGCGGAAATGCGCTTTCCGTTTTGTCCGTCCGCACATATGGCGATGCGTATAGAAAAGACAGTCGCGGGCGTTCGGTTGACTTTTGCTCTGCGATACCCTAGCAAGTTAATCAAGGCACAAGCTTATCCAAACGTTGCCGCAGGCGAAGGATCCACGGGGCCCAAGCTGCGGAAATAATGGAAAATCTGCCTGCCAAAAGGAAAGGTAAATGCGGAAGGGACGGCATATCATACGTGACGGGTTGCGACCGTCTCTCCGTGCGCCCTTCGTTTTTTGCCTGATTATCTTCTCTTTGGTCCTGCGCCCGTTTGATGTGCAGAGCCTTCCCCTGCGGAGCAACGCCCAACCCGGGTCCGCGACGGAGCAGCGCTTGTGTTCGCTTGAAGACGCAGCCGATGTTGACTCCGTTCAGGCCGCGCCCATGCCTGCCCCGGGGGTGTGCGACGGTAATTACAGCGAGAGGCAGATACGCCTTTTGTTCACAAATGGCGGGCTGCCGACACAATTGTATGCCGGGGGCATCGGTTCGGAATTTTTGTGGTGGAGCCCGCCCGACGCCGGATCACCACTGCGCGCTTCATCCCGTATTATCGTTCAACCCTACAATTTTCTCAGAGTCGGCGGCGGGGAGTGGGCTCCCCTCTGTCGGGCTTTTTCAGGCAAGCGCCTTTATTTGGGCGCGATTCGGTCTTCTTTGTATTTTCGTGACAACACGAAAATAATCCCCTTGATATCCGCCTAAATCCCATTCTTTCGTTTTTTTATTTCCGGACCTACAAGGCCGTGTTTTTTGCGTATTCACTTCAGCGAAAAGGGGGTGAATAAGGACCTACCTTCAGGCGGGTACACCTGCCGTTGATTGTGTTAGGATTATTGGTCAAACAACTGCACCAAAAATGCCGTGTAAAGGAGCGCACATGACGAAACGAATTTTCAGGATATTGTTTGCCGCGACGCTGGCCGTCGCATTGCTGACCGGAAGCGCGTTTGCCGCCGAAGGAAAAGGCAGTGACAATATTACGATTGTTCAAGCCCTGGATATGATCACTTTCGACCCTATCGTCACATCCGATATGTCGAACACCTTTGTTCTTTACAACCTGTACAGCCGCATGTTCAACTTTGAAACCGACAAATTGGCTTTCGGTCCCAAAGAGCTGTGCAAAGAATATAAACTGGTCAGTCCCACGGAATGGCATTTCACAATATTCCCCAACATCAAATGCCACGACGGCTCCACGCTGACCGCGGACGACGTCGTTTATTCTCTGAACAGAGCCAAGGGCGGCACCGCTATCGGCGCCCTGTTCAAGCCTGTGAAAGAGATCACCAAGATTGATGACCTTACCATTTCCATCAAGACGGACGGCCCGTATCCCGCTCTTCCGTCGGCTTTGACCCACGGGGCGACCAGCATCGTGCCGCGCAAATACATTGAGCAGGCCGAAAAAACCAAAGACTGGACGAAGCCCATCGGCAGCGGCCGCTACAAGTTCGTCAGCCGCGTGATCGGCGATACGATCAAGTTCGAACGTTTTGACGATTATTTCATCAAGGACGAAGTGCCCAAGAACAAGTCGATCACCTTCAAGGTCATTCCTGAAGGCACCAACAGAACCATCGCCGTTGAAACGGGCGCCGCGGACCTCAACGTGGAATTCGTGCCCACCGACTACGAACGGGTGATCAAGAACCCCAAGCTGAAACTGTGGGAACACCCCTCCTGCATGGTCTGGCACCTGGGCATGGACAACACCAACGGCTGGTTCAAGAACAAGCTGGTCCGTCAGGCCGTCGCTTTTGCGGTTGACCGCGAAGCCTGCCTGAAAGTCGGACACGACGGCCGGGGCAAGGTTGTGTACAACAGCGCCACTTTCGCTCCCGACCCCATCGTGATGGGCGGCATCCAGAACCCGCTGAACAAGTACTCCTACAATCCGGAAAAAGCGAAGCAACTGATGAAGGAAGCCAACTGCCCCGGTTTTGATACCCAGATCATCGTGTTCCGCGATGAAACCGAGCGCGTCGCTTCAGCGGTGCAGGCGTATCTGTCCGTAATCGGCATCAGGGCCGAGGTCGTGCGCATCGAAAACGCGGTGTTCGCTTCGTACATCGCCTCGCACAAAGCGCCCATGTTCGTCACGAGCTGGGGCTCCTATTGGGATCCGGACCTGATTCTGCCCCGCCGCTTCAGCAAGGACGGCATCGGCGGCGTGAACCGCATCTGGTACCAGAATCCCAAGCTGGACGAAATGCTGGTTGAAGGGCGCAGCACCTTTGATCTGGAGAAGCGCAAGGCCATATACAAGAAAGTGCAGGAATTTCTGGCGGAAGAATCTCCGGAAGTTGACCTGTACACCACCTTTACCTATGCGTTGTCCAATAACCGCCTGAAAGGCGTGGAACTCGGCGTCGAAAGACCGTTCAACTATTACAAGCTCCACTACTGATATTGCGGCGCCACGCAGGTGCCCCGAGCATAGCATGCGCCAATTTCAGTAGGAGCTACTTTCCGCGGAGCCCTTGGGCGAAACAACGCTCCGGGGCTCCCGCGGAAACAGTTTTGACGCGAGTCGAAATTGTCCAGACATGGAGATATTGCATGATTCGATACATCATCAACCGTTTGATAGCACTGGTGCCGGTGATCCTTGTTTTGACCTTCGTCGTGTTCACCATCCTGTACATGACGCCCGGGGATCCCACGGCTATCATTCTCGGCAACGAATATTCCGTTGAAGCGAGCGCAAAGGTCCAAAAGGAACTCGGCCTGGATAAGCCTTTTCTTGTTCAATACGTCAATTATGTTGTGGATTTGGCGCAGGGCGATTTCGGCACGTCCTATATCACGAGATCTCCTGTCGGCGAGCAGTTGAAAGTCCGGTTTGTGAACACATTCCTCATCGTCATGTGCGCCATGTTTCTGGTATGCGCTCTGGGCATACCTATCGGCATTCTATCGGCAACAAAACCACACTCGTTTTTTTCAAAAGTCTCAATGATTTTCGCCTTGCTGGGCGTGTCCATGCCCGTTTTCTGGCTGGGGCTTCTGCTCATACTCTTATTTTCAGTACAACTGGGCTGGCTGCCGTCCAGCGGCATGGACCACGGTTTTCTCAGCCTGATTTTGCCCGCCTGCGCGGTGGGCTTTAACTACATGGCAAACACCATGAGAACGACGCGCTCATCCATGCTTGAGTCCATCCGGCAGGACTATATCCGGACAGCGAGAGCCAAGGGCGTGAGCGAGCACAAAGTGATTTACGACCATGCGCTGGGCAACGCTCTGATGCCCACAATCACCGTTGTCGGCCTGAACGTGGGCGCGCTGCTGGGCGGCGTGGTGCTCGCTGAAACGGTTTTTTCCATACCGGGGACGGGCCGGCTGCTGGTTGAATCCATCAACAAGCGCGACACCCCCTGCGTTTTGGGGACCCTGGTCGTTATGGCGCTGTGCGTCGCCATCGCCAACCTGATCGTCGATCTCATTTACGCATATATCGATCCAAGAATCCGCGCGCAGTATAGTGCAAAAGTGAGGAAAGCATGATGAAACCCGCTCTTGCGACACAGACGGCAGCGGTTGAAGCAAAATCCGGACCCGCCAGGCGGGCCTTCACGACCAAGAAGGAATTTTACAGGCAGTTCAAGAAGACAAGCAACGCCTATGAGCTGTGGGTTCGTTTTTTAAAAAACAAAACAGCCGTGGTCGGCCTGATCATCTTCACGCTGATCGTGCTGGCGGCCATTTTTGCCCCCTGGATAGCCGATTACAATACGGTGGCCATCAAGATCGACATTGCGAACCGCCTCAAGGCGCCGAGCATGGCCAACTGGATCGGCACCGACCAACTGGGCCGCGACATACTGGCCCGCATTCTGCACGGCGCGCGCATTTCTTTGATCATCGGGCTCTCGTCCATCGGGGTCTCACTGCTTGTGGGCGGGGCCTTCGGCGCTGCCGCCGGGTATTACGGCGGCAAGCTGGACAGCTTCATCATGCGGGCCATGGACGTGTTTCTCTGTCTGCCCGACGTGCTGCTGGCCCTGGCCATTGTCGCGGCCTTCGGCAACAATCAATCGAACCTGATCGCCGCCATAGGCCTTTCGTTCGCCCCGAAACTTTCGCGGGTGGTGCGGGCCGCGGTCATGAGCGTGCGCGACAATGAATATGTGGAAGCGGCACGGTCCATGGGGGCGCGCGATGGGCGCATCATCCTGCGCCATGTGCTGATCAACTGCATGGGGCCGATCATCGTGCAGGTAACCCTGTACGTGGCCAACGCGATTCTGACCATATCCTCGCTGAGCTTTCTTGGGCTGGGCATCGCGCCTCCGACTCCGGAATGGGGCAACATGCTTGCGTCGGGGCGCGCCTTCATGCGCGACTGCCCGTATATCGTCATGGCTCCTGGTATGGCCATTTTCTTTACTATCCTCGCGCTCAACCTCTTGGGCGACGGGTTGCGGGACACCCTTGATCCCAGGTTGAAGCAGTAGCGAGGGACATATGACGAATACAACCAACAAAAACACATTGGAAATAAAAGACCTTACCGTTCAGTACGTCAGCGACAACGAGATCGTGCGCGCCGTGACGGATCTGAGCATCACCATTCCCGCTGGCAAAACCTTCGGGCTTGTGGGCGAGACCGGAGCCGGCAAAACAACCACCGCGCTTTCCATTCTCAACCTGGTTCCCGAGCCGCAAGGTCGGATCATATCCGGAGAGATTCTGCTCGAAGGCGAGGATGTTCTGAAAATGGACATCAAAAAACTTCGCCACATGCGGGGCGAGCGGGTGGCCATGGTCTTTCAGGACCCCATGACTTCGCTCAACCCCATTAAGACCGTGGGCGAGCAGATTGCCGAAGGCATCAAAATCCACCGCAACGTGGATGACAAGGAATCCATGCGTCAGGCCACGGCCATGCTGGAACTGGTGGGCATACCCGGCGGCCGGGTGACGGAATACCCGCACCAGTTTTCCGGCGGTATGAAACAGCGCGTGGTTATCGCCATTGCGCTGGCCTGCAGCCCTGATCTTCTGATCGCCGACGAGCCCACAACGGCCCTGGATGTGACCATCCAGGCGCAGGTGCTCAAGCTGATCAACGAGCTCAAGGAAAAGTCGCAGATGTCCATGCTGATGATCACGCACGACCTGGGGATCGTGGCCGAGGTCTGCGACACGGTCGGCATCATGTACGCCGGTCGCATTGTGGAATGCGGCACCCTGGCGGAAATCTTCGATCATTTGCGCCATCCCTATACCCGGGGGCTTTTTGATTCGCTGCCGGACATCAGCAACAGGCAGGCGGAACTCAAGCCCATTCGGGGGCTGATACCCGATCCGATCAATCTGCCTTCGGGTTGCGCTTTTCATCCTCGCTGCAACCACGCAATGCCGATATGCTCCGAGCAGTTGCCCGGAATGAGATGGTTCAGCGACACGCATTACGTCAATTGCCACCTGTACAACGATACAGACGCGAAAATGCTGTAGGAGGTGAGTTCTTTGGGCAAGACACTGCTGGAGGTCAAAAACCTCAAAAAATACTTTAACGTGGCGGCCGGGCTGCTTCACGCCGTTGACGACGTCAGCTTCACCATCGAAGAAGGCCAGACTCTGGGCGTGGTGGGAGAGTCGGGCTGCGGCAAGACCACCATGGGCCGTACGATTTTGCGGCTTATCGAGCCGACATCCGGCCAGGTGCTCTTTGACGGCAAAGACATACTGAAACTCAACGAAGAACAGATGCGCCACAAGCGCCGGGAAATGCAGCTCATCTTCCAGGATCCCTTTTCCTCGTTGAATCCCCGGAAAACCATCGCGGAAACTATTGAAGAACCCATCATCATTGCCGGGCTTATTCCTGACAGCGATGCGCGCTTTATGCGGGTTCTGGATCTGATGGACACGGTGGGCCTGGCGCACCGCCTGGTCAACACCTACCCGCACGAGCTGGACGGCGGCCGTCGGCAACGCATCGGCATTGCCCGGGCCCTGGCCATGGACCCAAAGTTCATTGTCTGCGACGAGCCCGTATCGGCACTGGACGTTTCCATCCAGGCCCAGATTCTGAATCTGATGAAAAAGATCCAGAAAGACACAGGCATTACCTATATCTTCATCACGCACGATCTGTCTGTGGTCAATCATTTCTCTGACGACATCGCCGTGATGTATCTCGGTCGTCTGGTGGAAAAAGCGCCTTCCGAGGCTCTTTTCGCCCACCCGCTGCACCCGTATACCCAGGCGCTGCTTTCGGCCATTCCGGTGCCGCGCATCCACAACCGGCCGGAACGGCTTATGCTCAAGGGTGAAATATCCTCGCCCATCAACCCGAAACCCGTCTGTCGTTTCGCCAACCGTTGCAACCATGTCATGGATATCTGCAACCAGGAGGAACCGCCTTTGCTGGAAGTGCGGCCCGCGCATTTTGTGGCCTGCCATCTGGTGAAGCAGGAACTTTAGGGCAATTCGCTTCTAAAAACGGATCTGCTCGAAAAGGCGACGGAAGCGCCGCGAACACAAAAAGGCCGGAAATTTTGTCCGGCCTTTTTGTGTGAGGTCTTACACGGCGGCCCCGCAATGGCTGCCGAGAGGGCTGCGCCCGGTCTGGCAGCATTTGTTGCAGGACAGGCAGGTGGAGTTATAGTGCACGCCGTTTTTCCAGAGCAAAACAAGATCAGGCTCGCGGATCAGGGGACGGCAGATGCCGACAAGATCCCCCAATCCGTCATTCAGAACACGCTGCGCATGCTCGAATGTGCGGACGCCGCCCACGCAGGTGATCGGAATGCGCAGAGACTGACGGAAAGCCTTGGAGTATTCGCCGTTGTAAAGCGCCCCCTCAAAGGTCCGCGGGTTGACCAGCTTCATAGGACCCTTATTCCCGTCAGGGCTGAAGCTGTAGCCAAAGCCGGCGCTGACCTCAATGTTGTCAAGCCCGGCGGCTTCCAGCAGCTTGGCCTGCTCGATGGACATTTCCAGACTGTTGCCGCCTTCAAGGATATCCACGCCGTTCATTTTCAGGGTGATCGGGTAATCATCGCCGACTTCCTTGCGTATGGCCCGGATGGTTTCCACGACCATGCGGGCGCATTTGGCCGCCGTTCCGCCATACTCATCCTTGCGTTTGTTGAAATAGGACGACAAAAATTCGCTGAGCAGATAGCCGTGCGCAGCATGCAGCTGCACGCCGTCAAACCCGGCCTCCCGGCAGCGCCGTGCCGCCTGGGCAAAATAGTAGATCGCCTCCTGGATTTGCTCAATGGTCATGGCTTCCGTGTCTTCGCCGCCGTTGAGCGTCTGCATTGCAGTAGGCCCAAGACTCGGGCATCCGGAAAATTCCCGATGCGTCAGCAGGCCGGCATGTCCAAGCTGCATGAAAATACGGCTGCCGTCTTTGTGGACAGTTCGCAGATACTTTGCGTAGAGAGGGATAAGATCGTCCCGGTCCATGCCGTTTTCATTGCCTTTGAACTTGCCGGACACATGCACATAGGTATGGCCTGTAACAAGCAGGCCAATAGCGCCCTTGCGGCTCATGAACCGATAGCGGTCAAACCAGCGGGTGGTCGGCGCGCCGTCGGCGGTGGCGGCGCCTTCGCCCACTGCGGTGAAAACGAAGCGATTATGAATTTCCAGCTTATTGATGTTTATGGGCCTCCATACGTCCATCATAGCCATTTCTCCTTTTTTGTCAGCGGATCAGCAATAAAGAGAGCGCCGGCACAAACGCCACGATGAAGCATGAGATAATCATGCCGACGACGAAGGGTAACACAGCCACACTTAGGGATAAAAACGGCACCTTGCCGATGCTTGACCCCATGAACAGGTTGGTCCCCACGGGTGGAGTCATGTAGCCGACGGTCAACGTCAGTTCCATCATAACGCCAAAATGGACGACATCCACGCCCAGCGGCTGCACCACCGGCACAAGCAGCGGCGCCAGCACCAGGATAGTCGCATTGCCATCGCAAAAGGTCCCGAGAAAAAGCAGCAGGAATATGATCACCGTCAGAACGACATACGGGTTCGTGGAAATACCCGTCAGGAAGCTGTTTACGACCTCGTGCGCGTTTTGGTAGATAAGAAGCGTGCCCAGGGCGTTGGCGCAGGCGATAATGACAAAGGTGATCCCTACGATCTTTACAGAACCGATCAAAATATTCAGGAACAGCTTCATGGTGAGCACCTTCGTCACGAACCGCTCCACCGCAAAGGCGTAGAAGACTGCCACTGCGCCGGCTTCCGTCGGTGTGAAGATGCCGCCATAAATGCCGCCCAACACGATAACAGGAACCATCAGAGCATAACGCGCCGTATAGCATGCCCCAAGGCGCTCCCTGAATGTAGCCTTCGGCAAACGTGAACCATAGTTGCGCTGTCTGCAAATGACATATCCGACCACCAGCAGGCAGAAGAACGTGAGAATACCGGGAATGATTGTGGCGATAAACAGTTCGCTGATGGAACAGCCCACTGTGGCGCCGTAGATGATGAGCGGGACGGATGGCGGAATCAGCACTCCCAGGCAGCCTCCGACCGTGTTCACGGCTGTCGAATAGAGGCGGGGGTAGTTGTCCTTTTCCATGGCCGGAATCATGATCCCGCCTACAGCGGCCGTCGTTGCCGGTGAAGATCCGCACAATGCGCCGTAAAAAAGGCAGGTCAGCAGCGAAATATGACTCAACCCGCCGCGGATGTGTCCGATCAGTGTCTGGCAGAATCCAAGCAACGTATTGGCAATGGTTCCCTTCTGCATAATCATGCCGGCTAGGACAAAAAAAGGAACGGCCATCAGCGGGAACGAGTCAAATGTATTGAACAACCGTTGCGTGAACACCATAATTGGAATATCGCCGAGGCACATGCCCAGTACAGCCGGGATACCAAGGCATACCCATATCGGCGCTCCGATGAGCAACAACCCGAACAGAGCAAGGAAAGTTGGAAGTAAAACAGAGCTCATACTGGTCACCTGCTGCGCTTAAGAGCATCAATGTGTTTCATGATGAGCATCACGCCCTGCAACGCTGTAATGGCAAAACATACAGGAATAACAAACCACACAAGAACTAAAGGGATCGGCATTGTCATGGCTTGTTGACCCGATTCGCTCACCTCAATGGCCATATATGTTCCATTATAAATAATGAGAACACAGAATAAAATTGTGATGACAAGAGTTATTATTTTGAAAATATGCTGTGTGCGATCATTAAATATCATTATAAAAGCTTCAACTTTCAGATGAGCGTCTTCATGCATATTTTTGCAGCATCCGAGATAGGCGATCCAGACAAATAAAAATTGCCCAAGCTCTTCGGGCCATGCCATGGCGTTATAAAACACATACCGCGCGATGACCTGTGCAAAGGTGATAGATGTCATGATGGCCAGAAAAATACCACCAATCAACGAGACATAATAATTGATGATCTCCATTAGCTTTGTATACCCCATATCCACCTCCTGCGTTGACACGTTCACAAGGCAGGCGCAACGCGCAACAATAATGTAAAGCAGGTGAAAACCGCTGTCAGCCATTGTAAAACCGTAAAACGTTCATGGAATGACGAACAGAACGAAGGCGGTTTCCCGCCTCCGCACTGCTCAACCTGCCGATGCTAGCTTTTGATCTTGCCGATGCGCACAAACTCCTTGAGAATGATCTCGTAGAGATCCTTCTGTTCCGGCGTGATGACTTCATAAGCGGACTTGGTGGCATCGACGAACCGCTGGAGTTCTTTCGCGGACAGATCCGTAAAGACACAACCATAGTTCTTCATGGCTTCCCGGGCCTGCTTCACCTGAATGCCATAGTAATAATTGGCGCGCTCTTTCCAGTACACGCATGCCTTTTCAAACAATTCCTTGTCGCTGGCATTCAGCTTGTTCCAGAACTGTGTGCTGGAAACAAGGCATTGGGGGCTAAAAATATGGTTGGTTTCAAGCACGTATTTAGCAGGCTCAAAGAGGCGGCCGGACATGGCCCACACCAAGTCGATATCAACACCGTCAACCACGCCCTGCTGGAGGCCGGTAAACACTTCCGTGAAGGCCATCGGCGTGGAGTTCACGCCAAGGGACTTCAGCGTGGCGATGTGGTATTTGGACTTTGTGGCGCGAATCTTCAATCCCTGCATGTCGTCAAAGGTTTTGACCTGGCGTGAGGTGAAAAGCTTGCGAAAGTCCACTTCGCTGAAAAGGCAGACCTTGTAGTAGTTGTTGCTGTGCTTCTTGGCGATGTCCGCACCTATCGGGCCGTCAAAAATAGCACGGAAGGCTTCAATGTTCGGGAACAGGTAAGGCATGTCGAAAATACCGAAGGCCGGGAAGAACTGAACGGCATTACTGGAACTCAACTGCAAGAAATGGACAGTTCCCATTTTAATGGCTTGAAACACCGCCGCGTCGCTTCCCAGCTTGCCGCCGGCGTACACGTCGATCCTATAGCGGCCATTTGACTCTTTATTAATATAGTCGGCCATATCACTGAAGGCTTTGGCAAAGGCAAAATCAGGCGCCGAATTGGTGCAGGCGCGCAACACGATAGGGGCGCTGAAACCCCGGGCCGGGACCATGAACCCAAAAACTGTGCATATAAGAAGCAAAGTCAATACTCTACAAATTTTCATAGACCTGTTCCTTCGCCGGCAGGGCGGTTGGAGTCGATACATTGCAGGTAAATGAAGGTTGCTCTTTTCCGAAAACAGGCAAACAGCGCGATCAGCGGGTGAGAATGTCCTGCTTCTAATACAGCAAGAAGCATTCCAGTCCGTCTGGACGCAGGTTTGAGAGTTATATGTTTTACTTTTTATATTGAAAAATAAAATATAAGATATTCAAATATGTTATATGGCATGACCCGAAAGACGGAACAGCTGTAACTACCCGCTGGTGTCAGACAGGGGCATCTGTTGTTCCATATTTGGAACAACAAGAGCAGGCATTCCGCATTTTGCCCGGTGGATCACAACCGGCTGCGGCAGAAGCATGCGACAAACAGCACGTTGAAGGGACGAAATCCCAGCGCCGTCACAGGCGATACTTAGAAAGTTTCCGGCAGACAGTGGCAGGAGTCATCCCCAGGGCGTCCGCAATGCGGCGAATCGTACAATAACGACGTTTGGCCTCGGCCAGAAGTGTTTTTTCGGCGTTTTCCATATGTTCCTGAAAAGTCGGCCGGACGCGCGTTTCATCAAATTCCGGCTTGGCGAGCAGAATCTCATCCGGCAGGCTGGACAATTGGATGACTTCAGAGCATGAAAGCTCCACCAGGCGGGCTATGGCATTGTATAATTCACGCGAATTGCCCGGCCAGGTATAGGTGAGCAGAACCCTGAACGTCTCTTCGGAAAGTATTTTGCGGGTGCCATGCGCCTGATTCTGTTTGTCCAGGAACACCTTGATCTGCCGCGCCAAATCGCTTGGGCGCTCTCGCAATGGCGGAATCTCGAAAGTCAGACTATTCAGGCGATAGAACAAATCGCTGCGAAACCTGCCGTCTGTGATCATCTGCTTAAGATTACGGTTCGTTGCAGCGATGACGCGCACATCGATGTCTATCTCCCGAACGCTGCCGATGCGCCTGATTTTATGCTCTTCAAGGACAGACAGCAATTTGGCTTGCAGTGCAAGCGGAAGCTCAGATATTTCGTCAAGAAAAATTGTTCCTCCTTCAGCTGCCTCAAACAGGCCAATCTTGCGCATGTTGGCTCCGGTGAAGCTCCCTTTCTCATATCCGAACAATTCCGACTCAACAAGATCCAAAGGAATGGTGCTGCAATTCAAAGAAATAAACGGTTCATTCGCTCGCGCGCTCTTTTTGTGGATAAAGCGCGCGAGCATTGTTTTGCCCACTCCGGTTTCGCCCAAAAGCAATACTGTTGAATTAGATGCTGATATCCTTACAAACGTATCCAGAAGTGTTTGCATCTGTTGACTTTCACATATAATATCATATTTATTCTTTTCATTCATTTTCTCTGATAGTTTTAGAAGTTGCTTCCTGTAATTCATTGCTGTAATTTTACTTTTTCGAAGTTCTTCTTCAAATTTGAAATAATCTGATATGTCACGCTGAGTGACAATAATATATTGAAGCACACCTGTATCCTCTTGAAATACAGGAAGCGCTGTAACAAATAGATATTTTCCGTAGAGATGCTGAACGTAGCCGCTGATATTGTGTTTCTTTTGGATGGCCGTAATAACCGGCGATGAAGAGAAGCGTCCTTCCTTTTTAAACTGATAGATGGATTCTCCAAGCTGGGCTGTGGCGCCAAGCAGCATGGCCAAGGCCTTGTTCCTATACAGGAGCTCTCCTTTTGCGGAATACACGGAAAAGCCGTCCTGGGCCAGATCAATGAGCTTCTTGAAATCAATCTCGGTAGGGGGCGTACTGTCCAAATTTTCCGACATGGCATACTTCCTTGGATAGAGCGCCGCGCTGCCTGATGCCGGCTGTGCTGCAAAGCCGGCAATACGTCGCATTCAAGCGCAGAGCATAGAGCCGCCCGGGCATCACACCCCGCATGGCGGCGGAAACAGTTCTCTTCCAAGACACGCTTCTGACGTGCGTTCCATTTATGGAATACATACCCGCCAGTTTTTGTCGTCATCTTAACCTAAAAATATTATATAGCTTACCGTGTTAGAAGTCTATTCTGGTCTGGGCCGATCCCGCTCCGACGCTTCGGCCATTGATCCATTTATGAGACAATGGCCGACTGCCGGAGCTGTCCTTCCGCCAAATCTCCGGGTTCAACGGCGGCGGGTCAGCAGGCTCCTCCCCGCGCTCCCACAGGTTCCGGCATGCCTCTGGCAGCCAAGCGCGCGCGGCATGTCGAGGCTGGGGCACAGCAAACGGTTTTGGAATACTTTATGCTGAAGACACAAACATGTCCGATCAGCGGGTGTCGTTTACCGTCATGCCCCATGGCGTGGCGCATGATCAACATGCAACCATCTAGATAAGGAGCCAGCAATATGATTATTGACTTTCGTGTCAGGCCTCCTTTCCGGGAAAATCTGGAACAGAAACTTTTTCAGAAATACCGGAAAAGCAACCCGGACGGTCCGAATAAATTCTCGTTCAACTGCCCGCGCGAAGCTGTTCCGTCTTGGGAGGAAGAATCCATAGACCTGTTTATGCAGGAAATGGATGACAATGATATCCGTTTGGGCGTGATGATGGGCCGTTCCAGCGAAGGGACAAACTTTAACGCGGGAAACACCAATGAATCCGCGTACAGCCTGATGCACAAACATCCGGATCGTTTCCGCGCCCTTGCGGCCGTCGAACCGCGCGCCCTGGATGCCGTTGAGCAAATTGAGCACTGGACTTCCAAGCAGGGCTTTGTCGGCGTATGCACAGACCCTGGCTGGAGCATGCCATCCCTGTATCCGGACGATGAGGTTATCACCCCTGTTTATAAATACTGCGAAGAACACAACCTGATTGTCTCCATTGCCCTGTCGCCGCCTATCTGCAAGGATCTCTCCTATGTGGATCCCCTTCATGTGCAGCGCGTGGCCCAACGGTTTCCCCGTTTGAAGATTGTCATCCCGCACAGCGCGTTCCCGTTCTTCCATGCGGCCATCGCCGTGGCTATCTTCTGCCCGAACGTGTACCTGCTTCCGGACCTGTACCTTACCCTGCCGGGCGCCTTTATGGTGAACGATCTGGTCATGGCGGCCAACTTCTTCGCCCGCGGCAAAATCCTTTTCGCCAGCAGCTACCCGGCCATTGGCCTGGGCCAGTCTGTACGCGGC
>JAVBRE010000040.1:0-36406 GCA_031548325.1 Desulfovibrionaceae bacterium | reverse complement strand
GAATTCAAGGGCACCGGCACCATGGAAATCTATCTTGACCGGCACCTGTCCGAAAAGCGCGTATTCCCGGCCATGGACATCAACCGCACCGGCACCCGCAAGGAAGAGCTGCTGTTGTCCGAGGACGTGCTGAACCGGGTCTGGATCCTGCGCAAGATCCTTGCGCCCATGAGTCCCATCGACAGCATGGAATTCTTGCTGGACAAGATGCGCGGCACCAAAAGCAACGGCGAATTTCTCAACGTGATGAACAAATAGAGCGGACACTCCGGCCACCGAAACATATACAGCAAAAAGGCCGCGAAAGCGGCCTTTTTGCTGTATTGCGCGCGGGCCGTTTTATGTTTCGGGCAAAGTCACTTGCACATAGCGGGACTCGGCCTGCGGAACAAATTCCACCGTTCTGTCGCGGCCGGCTTGCTTGGCGAAGTAAAGCGCCTTATCCGCGCTGTCGATGAGATTTTCCTGATACGCGCTGTTCCAGCCTGCCCAAATGGCGGCAATACCCGCGCTGAGAGTGATGTTCAAGCCGCTTTCCACCACATTGCCGCAGGAATCGCGAATCAAAAAGTTAAAATTTTTGATGGCCAGGCGAATTTTTTCAGCCAGTTCCGGCAATTTTTCCGCAAAAGGACCTGTGGCCACGACCGCGAACTCCTCTCCGCCGTAACGCGCGGCAAGCATCTGGTCCCCCGTGTCCGTAAACTCCTGGCAGCAACGGGAAATTTGTTTGGCCACCACCGTCAGAACCTGATCGCCGATTCTGTGGCCGTGCTCGTCATTAAAACGTTTGAAAAAATCGATATCAAAAAGAGCGAGAGCAACCAGACAGCCGCTGGTCCTCCATTTGTTGACGGCATCGTCGATGAAGGAATCGAAAATCCTGCGGTTGGCAAGGCCGGTCAAGCCGTCTTTGCTGGCCAGCATTTCCAGGGACTGAATGTCGTTCTCCAATAAAGACTTCACCCCATGAAAAGCCTCGCGAAGTTTCATAACCAGGCTTTGTTCATCAATTTCGCTTTCAACGCAGTTAATGGTTGTGTCTTCAAGGTGTTGAATGTCACCATATCGTGATGACAAAAGGCCTTGAAACCCATTTACAATCCCTGTTGCTTCTCGTAGTAATTCTTCAATTTTCTTTTTATACGGAGATGTTATTATATTTTGATATGCATATAAAACGTTTTTTAGATTTGCATCAGAGTAATCTTTTTTTTCAAGAGTTTTTGTCAATAGTGCCTGAATGTCTATTTTCTGTACATCACTTAGATGTGTATAGTCTTTCATTTCTCGAAAATAGAGAAATAGTGATCTCCATTTCGTCTCTGGAGAAACACCAGCCTTATCAAACATTGAAAACAACGAAAAATACGTTGTTGCAAAATCTTTTTTTAATTCTTCTGATGTTTTTTGCATAAATATATCTGGGTTATATTCAATAACACAATAACGTCGTGCCTGCGAGCGACTGCAAAAAAGCGCTAACGCCTAAAGGTTTACTCAAATACCTAAAATTTGCAACATTGAAAAGACAATGCAGAGCGACTCGAACAAAAATTCGAGAAAAAGGGCCGCGGTACAATTCCCGCGGCCCCGGATCGGCAAAATAAAACCGATCAGCTTTCGTAATAGGAACGCAGGGTCTGGCTGCGCACGGGGTGGCGCAGTTTGCGTAACGCTTTGGCCTCAATCTGGCGGATGCGTTCACGCGTAACGTTGAACAGCTTGCCCACTTCTTCCAGTGTATGGTCGCTCTTCTCGCCGATGCCGAAACGTTTGCGCAGCACCTGCTCTTCACGCGGGGTCAGATCGGCCAGAACGGAAGTAATCTGCTCGGACAGCTTGGTGTTGACCACTTCTTCCGCCGGAGCGACGGCGCGCTTGTCTTCGATGAAATCACCGAGGCTTGAATCCTCTTCATCCCCGATGGGCGTTTCAAGAGAGATAGGTTCCTTGGCGATTTTCAGCACCTTTTTCACTTTATCGATGGGATAATCCATACGATCGGCGATTTCTTCGGGCGTGGGATCGCGGCCCAGGTCCTGAACCAGATACCGGGAAATGCGGATAAGTTTGTTAATGGTCTCGATCATGTGCACCGGGATGCGGATGGTGCGCGCCTGGTCGGCGATGGCTCTGGTTATGGCCTGCCGTATCCACCACGTGGCATAGGTGGAAAATTTATAGCCACGCTGGTACTCGAATTTGTCCACCGCCTTCATCAGGCCGATGTTGCCTTCCTGGATGAGATCAAGAAATTGCAAGCCGCGGTTGGTATATTTTTTGGCGATGGAGACCACCAGCCGCAAGTTGGAACGGATAAGTTCCTGTTTGGCCCGCATGGCCGCGATGTTGCCGCGCTTGATACGCCAGAGCACCTCTTCAAGATCCGGCGCGTTGTGGCAGCATTTTTCCTGCAGCCGCCCCAGAATCTCTACCTTGCCCAAAATCATTTCCTTGAACGAAAAGAGCTCTTCAATGCTCAGCCCCAGACATTCTGCCAGAACGGCCGGATTTTCCTCACGCTCTTCAAGTTTGCGGAAAAGCTCCATTATATCCGCCTGGGTCTTGCCGGTGGAGAGGATATAGGCCGACAGATCGCGCTGGCAGTTGTGCATTTGGCGCACATAATCCTCGACCGTCTCAATGATGCGGTCAATGAGCGTCTTTTCCAGCTTGATGTCGCGCAGCCGCGTCACCACCTCGTCTTTGTAGCCGACGATTTCTTTTTGCAGCGCGGTTACCCGGCGCTCAAGAGTGCAGCATTCATCCAGGCGAGAATACAATTTCCGCTTTTTCTTGAAGGTGTTCTTGATTTCATCCAGCAGCAAAATCACCCGCTGGCGCTGGTTCATTTCATCTTCGCTGGGGTCATCTTCCTCAATGGTTTTCACCACATCTTTGAGCTTGATGCGGTTGTGCTTGAGATCTTCCCCGACGCTGATCAGTTCTTCGACCGCCACGGGCACTTCCACCAGGGCGTAGAGCACATCCTGTTCGCCCAGTTCAATCTTTTTGGCGATCAGCACTTCGCCTTCACGGTCAAGCAAAGGCACGGCGCCCATCTCGCGCAGATACATGCGCACCGGGTCCGTGCTGCGCGACGAATAATCGACCGCGTCCTCGTCTTCGGACACCAGATCAAGGTTCGGCTCCGGTACGGGGTCTTCTTCCGGTTCTCCTGCCGAGACGCTGATCTTTTTGCCTTCTTTTTCAGAGTCGACAATCATGATGTCCAACTGGTCAAAAATGCTGATGATCTCTTCTATCTGCTCCGGAGTGCTTACTTCCGAAGGCAGAGCTTTGTTGACCTCGTCAAAGGTAAGAAAGCCCGCGGTCTTGCCTTTGGCGATCAACACTTTGATTTGCTGTATATCTTTAATGTTTCCCATGCTTCCTCCGCATAGCTTCCTGCACGGCATTTAAAAGCGCAACGTCGTAATCGGTCCCGGACTGACGCAAGGTCTGCACGCAGGCCTTGCTTTGTCGTTCAAGGCAAACGGTGTCCAGGCGTTTGCAAATATCGGCCAGTTCCTGCTCCGCTTTTTCGGCCCGCACTGCTTCATCGTTGTCCTGCGGTCCGGTCATTCGGTGCCGGATCCAATATTCCTTTTCCTTATCGGCAAGACGGGCCAAAATATCATCCGCCGCAAAAACGGGAGCGCACCCGGCAACGGCCGCCCACAACGAACGCGAAAAGGGGTGGCTGAACAGCAGTTCCGCCCCGTGATCGCGCAGCACAGGCAGATGCCGCGGGTTTCGCACCAGATAGCGCAGCAACTGCCCTTCGAGTCCCGGCGCGCTTTTTTGCGCCGAAACCGGAGCGGCCCGCCCCGCAAAAATCCGGCCGGCCGAAGGCAGGGCGGAACGCAGCTCCGCTTCATCCAGATCAAGGCCCCGCGCCAACTTGCTCACATACGCGGACAAAAGTTCCGGCTGTTCCACCTGGCGCAGAAAATTTTTCACCCATTCCAGCGCATCGCGGGGGGAACCGCCCGCAAGAACGCGAATGCAAAAATCCACGCCTTCGGGCGCGCTTTTGCGCAACGCTTCAAAGGCTTCGCCCCCCCGCTCTTGCAGCAGGCTGTCAATATCTTCGCCGTCGGGCATCAGCGCCACCCGGCAGCGCAGCCCTTTGGCCAGGGCCATCTCCGCGCCGCGAAGCGCCGCCTTGCGCCCCGCTCCGTCGCCGTCGAAGAGCAGTTCCAGATCGGAACAAAATCCCGCCAGACGTTTGACCTGCTCTTGCGTCAAAGCCGTGCCCAAGACCCCGCAGGCGTTGGTATACCCGAACTGGTGCAGGGTCAATACATCCATATACCCTTCGGTCAACAATACGGACTTTTTTGCGCTTATGGTCCGCCGGGCTTGAAACAACCCGTACAGATGATCGCCTTTTTTATATAACAGAGAGTCCGCGCTATTGATATATTTCGCCGCGTCCTCATCGGGCGCTATGATGCGGCCGCCGAACGCGATAGCCTGCCCGGAAAGGTTCCGAATGGGAAACATCAGCCTGCCCCGGAATCGATCATAGGGCGATCCTCTGTCGGACGCGCTGAGCAGCCCGATTTTTACCGCATCGTCCCCTGCAAAGCCGGAACGCCTCAAGGTATCGGCAAGTCCTTTCCATTCGCGCGAACTCCAGCCCAGGCCGAAAGCCTCGACGGTCTCCGGCGACAGGCGGCGCTTTTCAAGGTAGGCCCGACATTCCGCGCCGTCAGAACCCGCCAGGTGGCGGCTGTAGTAGCCGGCGGCCAGTTCATACATCTTCAGCGCGTTGCGGCGCGCCTGCGCGGTCTTAGCCGCGGCGCCGTCTGCGGCGCTTCCCCGTTCGTCAAGGCGCACTCCGGCCTCTTCAGCCAGTTGTTCCAAAGCGTCCCGGAATTCCAGCCCGTTTATGCGGGCGTAAAAATCAAAAATATCGCCGGAAGCCTGACAGCCGAAGCAGTGAAAAAACCCCTCTTCTTCATTCACGGAAAACGAAGGCTTGGTTTCCTGATGAAAAGGACAAGGGGCCACCCAGCGGCTGCCGGTCCGCTGCAACGTCACATAGCGCCGGACAATGTCGGCTATGTTCAGGCGCGCTTTGACAGCCTGCGTTACAGAACCTCTGGACCGCATTCCGCTCATGGCGCCGATCGCTTATGCAAGCACGACATGGGTCACGCCGTCGCCGCCCTGGTCTTCCGGAGCGACAGTAAAAGATTCTACCGCGGAAAAGCGTCGCAATGCGCCGTGCACTTCGCGACGAAGCGCTCCTGTTCCCCTGCCGTGCAGGATTTCCAGATTTGTCCGGCCGTTCAAAATGGCCGCATCCAAAAAACGCTCAAGCTCCGCTACAGCAACATCAGCACGCATACCCCGCAAGTCAAGACGCAAAGGCATATTTGTCGTGGAATGAATGCGCACTCCGCCCTTCGGGGCCTGCGCGGCCTTTTTTCCGGCCGCCGCCGGCGCGCAGTCGGCTATTTCAGCCCACAGGGTCACCCCGGAAAGGTCAAGCCGCACCTTGCCCCGGCGGCTGTCCACGTCAACCACCCGCCCGTTTTTGGCCCAGGGCAGGTAATGCACGTCCATTTCCGGCCGCAGGGCCGCCGCATCAAGCCGTTCTTGCGGCGCGGCCTCACGGGCCGCCTCGCCCTCGCCGGCGGCCAGCACGCTTTTGCGGGTTTTTGCCAACTCTTTCAGGGTCTGTTTATGGCTGATGCGCGAAGCCTTCCAGTCGCGCAGCACGGTCTGGGCTTCGGTCTGAATGCGGGCAAACAGCGCCTCGCGTTCTTTGGCAAAGCGTTCATCCAGCCGCAGACGTTTTTCGTGCAGCTTGGTCCGTTCGGCGGCCAGATCGTGCAGTTCTTTTTCGCGTTCCACGGCCAGGGCGTTGAGGCGCTCCACCAGAGCCGAGGTATCGGCCCCGTCCAGCAGCAGATACTGCTCCGCCCTGCGCAGCACTCCTCCCGGCAGGCCGTGCTCTTTAGCCACATCCAAAGCCTGGCTGGCGCCGACCTGGTCGTAGGCCAGACGGAACAAAGGTTTTTTGGTTTTTGGGTCAAACAGCACCGAAGCCGCCCGCACGGCATCGCGGGACAGCGCATAGGCTTTCAGAGCCGGAAAATGCGTAGCCGCCACCACATAGGCGCCGCGTTCCAGCAGGCCGTCCACCACGGCCTGGGCCAGGGCCGCGCCCTGGGCCGGATCGGTGCCAGCGCCGAATTCGTCGAGAATGACCAGAGAATGCGCGTCGATCCGGTCCCATATTCTGGCCAGATGGCGAATCTGCGCCGTGTAGGTCGAAACGTGGTCTTCCAGGCTCTGCTCGTCGCCGATAAACACGTGCATCCGCCGCCAGAAAGGCAGCGACCCGCCTCGCCCGGCAGGAACAGGCAAGCCGCACATGCCCATCAGCGCGATCAGTCCCAGGGTTTTCAGGCCGACCGTCTTGCCCCCCGCGTTGCCGCCGCTGACGATAAGGGCACGCTGGGAAAGGCGCAGCGTCAGATCCACCGGCACCGGCTTCGGCGCTCCCTTGGGGTCGGTTTTGTGCTGCAAGGCCAGCAGCGGATGCCGGGCGTCGACAAGATGCATCGGCCGGCCTTCGTCAAATTCTACGGAATTGCCGTCGTACAAAGTCGCCAGATGCGAGACGGCCAACACCACGTCCATATCCACCAGGAGGGCATAGACTTCACGGATGCCGGCAAGTTCGCCCCGAACCAGATCCGTGAGGTAACGCAGAACCTTGAGTTCCGCTTCACGCTCTTCGCGTCGCAGTTCCTGCAGGCGGTTGTTGACCTCCATCAGAAATATGGGCTCGAAATAGCAGGTTTCTCCGGTTTGAGAATAATCGTGGATGACCCCCTGCAGCCGCCCCTTGAAATTCGCCTTGAGCGGCAGCACGTAGCGGTCGGAGGACAAGGTCATGAATTCGTCCTGCAGGTACTGCTCCAGGTTGTAACGCTGGATGAACTCTTTGACCCGGCGTGTGCACATCTGGTGCAGACTGCGGATGCCGCTCCGCGCCAGACCCAGCTCCGGGGACGCCTCGTCGCGCAAATGCCCGTCGTCGCCAAGGCAGCGGGCAAGAGCGGCCATCACCTGCGCGGGAGGAGTGAAAGAACGGGCGCGTTCGGCCAGCAGGGGCCAGAACTGTTCGGGGCCGTCGGAAGCTTCGCCCGCGTTTGCTCTGCTTTCGGGCCGCCGGCCGAAACCGGGGCTCTCTTCGCCCCGCAGCGAGAGCATGACCTCTTTGGCCTGGATCAGGGTTCGGCGCAATGCCCAGAGGGCATCAAGGTCCAGCAGAGCGGCGGGGCTTTCCAGAAAACGGAGCACCCCGTCCAGGGGCGGGAAAGAAAGCAGCGTGAACCCGGTCCTGGCTCGCCAGATTCTGCCCTGGCTGAACCAGGCGGCCTTGCGTTGCGCTTCGTCCGGGCTTTCGCCGGGACGCAGGGCCAGACAGGCTTTTTGTCCGGCCTCAGAAACGGCCAAGGCGGAAAGGCGCGCAAGAACCTTCGGCAGTTCCAGCAGAACAAGAGCGCGATCTTCCATGTGCTCAGCGTCCGCTCAATGCGGCCCGCACCAGATCGCCGGCCTCTTTGCCGTTGTATTGGCCTTTGCGGGCGGCGGACAAAGCCTGCATGACCTTGCCCATGTCTTTCACGCCCTGCGCGCCAGTTTCGGCGACAAGGACCGCGATGACGGCGGTTAGAGCCTCGCCCGCTATCTGTTCCGGCATGTAGGACTTGAGAACAGCCAGTTCGGCCGCTTCCTTGTCCGCCAGATCGTCGCGCTTGGCCGTGCGGAACTGGACGATGGAATCATCCCGCTGTTTGCACTGTCTGGCGACAAGATCGAGAATGTCGCCCTCTTCCAAGGGTTCTTGCCTCCGCTCGACCAGCAGGTTCTTCATGGCCGTTTTGAGCAGGCGCAACACGGACAGGCGCACCGCGTCCCTGTTTTTGTATGCCGCCACATAATCGGCTTCTATGCGTTGCGATAAATTCATGGCATGCCCCTGTAAGCATAAAGACAAGACAGGGAAACCCTGATCGGGTTTCCCGGCCTGATGTAATTCACTGAATCGTAACGATATGGCAAGTCCTTACCGGCAAAAGCCGGGCAAAAGGATCAGGCCTGATTCATTTTTCTGATCTTTTTCAGCAGACGCTTGCGGGCGGCGGCTTTCTTTTTCTTGCGCATGACGCTGGGCTTTTCGTAGTGCTGGCGCTTTTTCATTTCAGAAAGGATGCCGGCTTTTTCCACCTGCTTTTTAAAGCGGCGCAGCGCGATGTCAAAGCTGTAATCATCGTCGTGAAGATATACTCCGGGCAAAAAAATCACCTCCCCTGGCGTCAAATACTCCATGCGTCAACATACCGACGCGCACGGAACAATGAACAATATATGAATTGATGAAAAAAACAAGCATTATTTCATTATGCAGAGCGCCAGACGTAAAAACGCTTCGGGCCCCAACATTTCCGGCCGCAGCATGGGGTCGATCTCCATCGCGCGCCACTGGGCGGGACTCATTTTTCCCTTTAGAATGGTTCCCAGTTGCTTGCGACGTTGTTGAAAACAGCGATGCAGACAGTCCGCCAGCGCCGGACGCTGCTCCGGTGCGGGCGCCTCGCGCGCCGGCACCGGGGTAAAAGACAACACAGCCGAATCAACCTTGGGCCTGGGTACAAAAACCTGAGGAGGGACAATGAATTCCAGACGCGGCCGCACAAAACTTTGCGTCCAGGCGGACAGAGCGCCATAGGCGCTTGTGCCCGGTTTTGCCGTCAACCGCTGCCCCACTTCTTTCTGGATCATGAATACCGCGCGCGCCAGACCGGGCGCACGGCTGAAAATGTCCCACATCAAGGGCGAGGCCACGTTATAGGGCAAATTGCCGATGAATTTCCAGGGGGCGGCAAAACGTTCCCAGGTCAGGGTCAGGGCGTCGGCGATGACAACGTGAGGCGGTCCGGATTCAGGCGGCGCCATGCGGCGTTCTCTGGCCCAGTGTGCGTCTTTTTCGACCAGCACCAGTTGTTTGGGTTTGTATTCCGAAATAATGCCGGTCAAGGCCCCCGGACCGGGGCCGATCTCCAGCACCCTGTCCTCGGGCTCTATTTCCAGGGCCTGAACAATCTTTCGGGCGATATTGCGATCCGTCAGAAAATTCTGGCCCAGACTTTTCCTGGCGCGGGGCGAGTCCGAAAGAAGGGCCATGCGCTTAGGCCAGGTCGAATTTTTCAAAACGCATCATCATGCCCGCCCTGCCCTGGGTCGCCGACCTCAAGGCCGTGGAAAAACCGAACAGGCCGCGCATAGGGGCCAAAGCCCGCACCAGTTTCTGGCCCGCCTCGTCGCGAATTTCCTCCACCTTGCCGCCTTTGGTGTTGAGCAGCGAGATCGCAGATCCGACCATGGCTTCCGGAATGGACAATTCCACGTCCATGATCGGTTCAAGCAAAGCCGGAGAGGCTTCCTGCAACGCGGCCTTCAAGGCTATGGCCGCAGCCATGCGATAACCCGGCGGGCTGGAAACGCCGTCCTTGCGCAGACAATTTGTGACCGTCACCGCCACGTCCTGCACCGCATAGCCCAGGGGGCCGCATTGCAGGGCGTCGTCCAGACCCTGCTGCATGGCTTCCAGCAGAGATTTGTGCCAGCCTTCGGTATTGGCGGCAAAGCCGATGTGATTGCCCGCGCCGCGCGGCCGCGGGGCCACGCCGACCGAAACGAATCCGTAATGCTGCACCTTGCCGAGCTCCCGGTCGAATTCGCCTTCCGCAGCGCCTGTTTTGCGAATGCTTTCCCGGTGTACGACCTGAGGATTTCCCGCGCGCGGAGCCACATCGCATTCACGCTTCATGCGCTCAAGCAGCACTTCCAGATGCAGTTCGCCCATGCCCGAAACAATGCGCTGGCCTGACGTCTCGTCAACGGTGACCCGCAAGGTGGGATCTTCCAGCACAAAGCGGGCCAGCGCCTCGTCAAGTTTTTTGCCTTCCTCGGTGTTGCGCGGCTCAAGGGCCAGAGAGATGACCGGGGTATATCCGGCTATATTTTCCAGCAGCACGGGATGTGCGGGATCGCATATGGAGTCGCCCGTGCGCGCGCTGCGCAGCCCCTGCACCTCAACAATGTCTCCGGCCTCCGCTTTGTCCAGAGCCTCGCGCCGTCCGGCCTGCAGACGGTAAACGCGTCCCGCCTTGTCCAGTTCCCCGGCCGACACGTTGCGGCAGGCCATGCCTTCGCGCAAGGTCCCGGCATACAGACGCAACAGGGCCAGCCGGCGTCCGCCTTCCATCAGAACCTTGAACACCAGGGCGGCCAGAGGAGCTTCGGGGTCGGATTTTACCGTGACCTGCCCGCCGTTTTTTGGATCTTCGCCCAGAGCGGGCGGTATATCCAGAGGGCCGGGCAGATAGGCTTCCACCGCGTCCAGCAACGGCTGCACACCTATGTTGCGCAGGGCGGAACCCGCGAATACGGGCGTCAGCCGCCGCGCCAGCGTGGCGCGGCGCAACGCGGCGTGAATATCATTTTCGGCTACCGGTTCGCCGGCCAGATAGGGTTCCAGAATCGCGTCATCGCCGTCGGCCAGGCTTTCAAGCAATTTTTCCCGCCAGGGAGCGGCCAAAACGGCGTCCGCTGCACTGAAGGCCGTGCGCGCGACCGTGCGGCCCTGGTCTTTTTGATCAAATACAAGGCGGTCGCAGCGAACCAGATCCAGCACGCCCGCAAAATTTTCGCCTTCTCCCAAAGGAATGGTCACGGCCGCGGGGTTTGCCCCCAAACGCCGCCGCATGGCCTCAAGCACCATGGCGAAATCCGCGCCGGGCCGGTCCATTTTGTTGACGAAAGCCAATTTCGGAATGCCGAATTTCTCCGACTGTCGCCATACCGTCTCGGATTGAGGCTCCACGCCGCCCACACCGCAAAATACGCCCACCGCGCCGTCCAGAACGCGCAGAGAACGCTCCACTTCGATGGTGAAATCCACATGGCCGGGGGTATCGATCAGGTTGATGGACACGGAATTCCAGGCGCAGGTCGTGCAGGCCGAGGCAATGGTGATGCCCCTGTCCTGTTCTTCGGGCATGAAATCCATGGTGGCCGCGCCCTCATGCACCTCGCCCATGCGGTGGATTTTGTCGGTATAAAAAAGAATGCGTTCGGAAAGGGTCGTCTTGCCCGCATCTATGTGGGCGATGATGCCGATGTTGCGAAGCGCGGCCGGTAAGTCGGACATGAAACTTCCCGCAAGGATTGTTATTTACAAAAGCAGGGCAAAAGAATGATCCAGAAAAAAATCCGGAGACAAATCAGGCCACAGCCAGCACGATTCATGCCCCGGCGTCAAAACCAGAGGACAACGCGAGAGCCAGGCCGGAACGGCATCCGGAGCGCAGAGCACCGCGTGCGGCCTTGCTCGCCCCGCCTCGCCGGCGGGCGCTATTTCGGCGTCGGGCTGGGCGAAAGCCAGCATGCCGTGGGGCGCGTCGGCATATTCACGCGGCAGACCGGCTCCGTCAATGCCGATACGAACGGGATGCGCAAGTGGCCGGACGGGAATGGACGCATCCAGCGCCAGGCGGCTCATGTCCGCAGCGAAGTCGGCATGGCCGAGCACAACCATCCTTCCGGTCAGCCCCCGGCGACACGCGTTTCCGAGGTGGCGCACAAGGTCGTGAATTTGCTCCGGGGCGCAGTCGGCCGTCAGTTCCTGTCCCGCCAACTCCAGGGCGGTCAGCAGAGCAGCCGGAAAAGCGCGCTTTTGGGAATTGTTGCGCGCGCGGCAAGCCAGAATTCGCGGCACTCCGGCCAGAATGGCGGGCATCAGGGCGGCCAGAAGACGCGTGGGCCCGGCAATGTTTTCATCCCAAACAATGACTGCAAAATCCGCGCAGCGCCGGTTTTCATGCAACTGAAAGCCTTGGCGCATGGAACGCGTCATGGTTTCGCTTCCGGCCGGAAGTTCTCCAAAACACGCTGCCAGCCGCGCGACGGCAAGTTTCAACTCCGCGCGGCGGACGTCGTCGATGGAGTCGTAGGCGGCGGCAAAGGATTCGTCCGGGACCAGGATTTCGTCCAGCCAATCCGGAAAAGGACTTTGTTCCATGCTATTGCAACGGCCCCGCCAATTGGGTTTTGCCGAGCTTGCCCTTGATGAAGTTCACCGTCATGGCCGCGATGATCTCTTCTTTGTTCAGGCTTTTACCGTATCCGCCGTCTTTGACGACCTTCTGAAAATCCGAACTGCTCAATACGTCGTTGCTGGCGGCAACTTCTGAAACCTTGGCGGAATAGGGGGCGAAACGCTGTTGCAAAGCCGCCAGATCAAGAGCGCGCAAAGATTCGACGTAAGCGGCGATTTCCGCGGCCGGAGGACGTTTGGGCGAGAGCATAAAGGACTTCAGCCCGTTAAATGAACGTTCGGCGCCGTCTTTGATGTGGCTGCGCTTGACCATGTTCATGCTTGCCCAGCCGGCGTCCAGCCATTTGAACATGGAATACATGGTGTTCTTGCCGCCGGGGGCGTCTTCGTACAGCACCAGGATGGAACAGGAGCCGTACATGAAGGTTTCAGCCCAGCCGATGCCGGAGGCCAGGGTGCCGGATGCTCCGGAGTAAATAAAATCCCAGTCCTCATACTTGCCGATGGGTACGGCCTTTTTGCCGACGCTCGATTTGCCCCGCTGCCAGGAAAGAGAGACCAGCGCCTGCTGCCCTTCATGTTCGGTAAGCAGCAGCAATCTGTCCATGCTGTAGCTGTAATAGCTGCCCGTAAAGGTATCCGGGGTGATTTCCTCAAATTCGACGCTGCGGATGACCAGGGGCTTGTCCTTGTTTTTGCCCAACTGTTCCCACAAGGGCGGATTCAGGGAGGCAAAGGCGCCCGGCTCCCAATGCGCCCTGCGAATGGAGGCCGGGTACACGGCCTGGTTGGGCAGTTTGGGGTTATACATGTACTGCAAAGCAACGGAAAGAGGCACAGTCACCCGCGAACGCCAGAAAATCCCCACGCCTTCGTCGCGCTTGGCGGGGTACGGATCTTTGTCGTCTCCGGCGAGGTTCAAAGGAGACATGGCATAGTCCAGAAAGCCCTTCAGCGTCGCCGTATCCGGCAAAGGCGCTTTGGGGTCTTTCAACGCCAGCAGCGCATTGATGCCTTTTTGCGCCTCGGGCGGCAGGTTGCCTTTGGCGTCATCCGCCAGGGCGGCGGGCGCGCACAGAAGCAGGCAAAGAATTGACAGAATCAGCGTACGGGCAAAAAGCGCAAGGGCGCCCCGAACTTGAAGCCTTGAAGATGAAGAGGTATGAATCATGGTTGTGAAACACCTTGAAAAAAGATATAAGAAGCGAAGAATGTCGCAGAATACGTTCCTCCACTCACCAGGTCAAGCTTTCTGACCGGCTTGACGCTTTCAGCCAGGAGACGCCATGCTCGCACTGCTTCTTGTCCTTCTCCTTTTTTATGTGGTGGCGGTTTTTGTCAGCACAATACCCTATTGGTATGAAACCCCCAACAATCCATCCAAAGACATTCCCGCGTCAAAACCCGGGCTGAAATCCATGCTCAGGCTCTGGTGGGAAGCTGCCCGCGCCGTCGGCTGGATAATTCTGGCCCATCCGCTGCACCTGATGCTGCCCTGGTTGAAACACGAAACCGAACCGGAATTGCCCGAGCGGGAATACCCCCCGCTGCTGCTTGTTCACGGGCTGTATCACAACGCGACCGGCTGGGTCTTTTTGCGCCGGCACTTGCAGCATGTCGGCTTTCTGCGCATCCACAGCTATTCGTATTGCAGCTGCAAGACCAATATCACGCTGCTGACCAACCGTCTTGAACTGGAAATCAGCAACCTGGAAAAGCTCTATCCCGGCGAAAAGCCCATTCTTGTGGGGCATAGCCTGGGCGGACTGCTTATCAGAAACTGGTTCGCGGAGGATCCTCTCAACCAGAGCCGCGCGCGCGGCGTTCTGACCCTGGGCGCGCCGCACAAAGGCAGCAAGATGGCCGTATTCGCCTGCGGCGAATTGGGCAAAAGCCTTCTGCCCTCCAACCCCTTTTTCGCGGAACTGGCCCGCACGGAACCCAAGGCGAGCATCCCCTGCCTGTCCCTCGGTTCTGAAGCGGATACCATGGTTCTGCCTCAGGACAACCTGCTGCCCGTTACCCCGGGCTGGGAATTCCGCCTTACCCCGTATTGCACGCACGTGGGGCTGATAACGTCCCCCGCCGTTGCCCGCATGATCGCCTGGGAACTGCACCGCATGAGCGTCGGCTCCGAATCGCCGCAGGCGTCGGCTGAACCGGCCCCCGCGCCCGTCGAAGCGAAAAAACAGGCCGACGCCATCTTGGACGAAGCGCCCGCCGCGGATACGACGCCTTCTGAAACGGCTGAAGCCGCCGACGTTCCGCCGATAGCCGAAGACGCCCCCGCCCTCCCGCGGGAACAGGAAGAGAAACAGCCCGTTTCCAGAATTGAGTTCAAAAAAGTAAAAAAGGCCGACCGTAAAAAATAGGTTTGAAAAACGCAAAGCCCGAATTTGACGCAAGCCAAATTCGGGCTTTATCGGAAGCCGGCGCAAGCGCCGGCTTCGCTGCCATTCTCAGCCTCTGATTTTTTGCACTATGGCTTCCGTCAGTTCATGGGTACCCGCTCTGCCGCCCATATCGGGCGTCATGACCTTGCCTTCGGCAAGCAGACTGTAGGTGGCGTCCTCTATCCGGCAAGCCTCTTTTTGCAATCCGGCAAAGCGCAGCAGAAATGCGCCGGAAAGCAGTAAAGCCACCGGATTGGCGATGCCCTTTCCCGCTATGTCCGGGGCCGCGCCGTGCGAAGCTTCGGCGATGAAAATGTCCTCACCGAGGTTGCCGCCGGGGGCAAGGCCGAGGCTGCCGGCCAGACCGCCGACAAGGTCCGACAGGATGTCTCCGTATTGGTTTGACGTCACGATGACGTCAAACATCTTCGGTTCGGTCACCATGTAAAATGCCGTTGCATCGACCATATAGTCGTCGAAAGCGATATCGGGATACTGTTTTGCCACTTCGCGAAAAACCTTCAGAAACAGGCCGTCCGTCAGGCTGACCGCGTTGGCCTTGTGCACGCAGGTCACCTTTTTGCGGCCGTTCTGCCGGGCAAAGGCGAAAGCGTAGTGGCTGACGCGCTCCACGGCCTTGCGGGTGCAAAGCTTGACGGCTTGAGACATGACGTCGTCCAGAGCGTTTTCCCAACCGACATACACGTCTTCCGTCAATTCGCGGATGACCACGATGTCCATTTCGTCGAATCTGGAGAATCCGGGAACGCTCCGGGCCCGGCGCGGACTGGCGAACAGCTTCAGCCGCCGTCGGATGGCGTTGTTGATGGAAGGATAGGTCTCCTCGCTGCCGTCTTCCAGCACGCAAGTGATCCTGCCCTTGGTCTTTTCCACTTCAAGAGGCCCTTTGATGGCGTACTTGACTTCCCGCAGCCGGGCCACAACTTCCGGCGGCAAAGGGTGACCGTAACGAGTGACGGCCGCGTCTCCCACCGGAATATCAACCCATTCTACAGGCAACCCGGTGGCTTCGATAACCGCTTTGGAAGCCGCGATTATTTCAGGTCCGATGCCGTTGCCTTCGAGAATGCCTATGCGCATGAGAACTCCTTGCGTGTCTTTACGGCGAAGACAGAATCCCGTTCCGTCATCCCTTGCCGAACATGCTGAACAAAATGCTGCCGATGACCAGGATTATCCCGCCGCCAAGTCGCGAGGATATCTGCGAATACGGCATCAGGTTCATGCGTTTGGCCGCGCCCAGTACCATGATGTCGCCCGAGCCGCCGCGGTCGGCCATGCACAGCCCGGCGGAAATGGAGGCCTCAATAGGATAAAAGCCCACCAGATAGGCGAAAAGGAAGGGCCCGATGGCCGCGCCCAGCACGATGACCGTGGAGATGAACAGATTCAGAGGGGTGATCACGCTGATCAATTCGCCCAGATCCGTATAAGCCACCCCGATACCCACGAGAAAGAACCAGATGACATGGTCGGTGAAACCCTTCTGCATCCGCTTGGCCCCTTCGCGCATGTAGGCAGGAATAAGGCCGAAGCCGTTGGCCAGCGCCACCAGCACGATCATGTAGGCATACTGGTGGATAAGCACTCCGCCGACGTTGGGGATCGCCTTGGCCACCACGCAGGAAAGCGCGTAGAATGCCGTCGCCAGGAACAGCCCGTTGAAAATGTCGGCGGAGGTCACTTCCACCTTTTCCTTGGGCGCGTTGTGCGCGGAATGGGTGGTGTCGCGCATCAGCTCGCCGTTGCCGGTGAGATCGGGCTTCGCCTGCCCCAGCTTGTTGAGCAGGGCCGCCGCGGCCACGGACATGATGTTGGCCATGGTCAGAATGGGTATGGCCACGGAATAGTATTCCTTGGCGCTGCCGCCGGTGATCTGTTCCCACATCTGGCTGAGCGGCACGGCGCCGGCGCCGTTGCCGCCGCCCATAATGGGCAGCACATACATAAACACGACGCGTTTGATATCCACGCCGCAGAGCAGGCCGGCGCCGATTCCGAAAATAAAGGCCAAGGCCACGCCGGAAAGAATGGCCGGTATGTAGCCGGCCAGGGCCTTGATCAGGGTTTTGCGGTTCACGCTGATAATGGAACCCGTAATCAGCATGCAGACGAAGAAATCCAGAAAGCCGAAGGGTTTTTCCATGAAGGCCGTGATGCATTTGATATATTTGGCCGGCAGAATGTTGGCGTACACCAGGTAGGCCGCACCCATGAAACACATCACGTTGCCGCCGCCGATCCAGTCTTTCCAGATGGGGATGTTCTCGCCGATCACGCCGAAACCGTAGCCCAGAGCCATCATCAGGACAAGGGTGCCTCCCAGGTCCGTCTTGAGCGCCCCGGTATAGGTCGCGGCAAGGGTAATGGCCAGCATGGCCAGGTAGATGTGAACCGGGATGCCGAAAATCCGCAGCTTCGCCAGCGCGCTCGTCTGAGGCACGGCTCCCGCGCCGGCGGTTTCAGGGGACAAAGATACGTTGGACATGTGCCTCTCCTCATAAATGAAGTGAATGGACGCAAGCCAGAAACACCGTATGCGACATGATTTGTATCCAATTGTCGACAAAATAAAAACTAATGATCTGATGTTTCAATTTTTGCTGTCAATTTTGCCCAAGCTGCCGATTTTTCCAGCCATCATATTAATTTTGTTTCTACCGGTTTAAAATTGGATACAATTCATAAACCAGAAACAGCCAACCCCGTCAAGGTATTTTTTGAGACACTTAAAAATTGAAATAGTTCAAGCTTGACAAAAATTTAGATCTTGATAAATTGTATCCAATAATTTATTCCGAATTTGCAACCCTGACCGCCGGCAAAGGATCCGTGTATGACCCATAGTGAACGTTCCATGGTCGTAATGCTGGAGCAGGCCCGGACCAACTTTGGCGTGGCGGCTGTCAAGGCTTCCATGGAGGCCGAAGGCATTTCCCTCGCTGAACTTGCCCGCACCAAAGACATAGCCGCCGCCGCCGGGGTCGGTCTCAACATCAAAATCGGCGGCTGCGAGGCCCTGACGGACGCCCGCCTGGCCCGCGATTGCGGGGTGTCCGCGCTCATGGCTCCGATGATCGAATCCCCTTTCGCCCTACAAAAATTTCTGGACATGGCCGAAACGGTCTTTCCCAAAAACGGCGATGCCGGCCCCGCTCGCTATATCAACATCGAAACCGGAGACGGTTGCGAAAAAATCGAGAGAATCCTTTCCATTCCCGGCGTGAACCGGCTTGACGCCATTGTCATTGGCCGTACGGACCTGTCCGCCGCGCTGGGCGAAAAGGACGCTGATTCTCTCGTCGTGCTGGAAGCCTGCCGCCGTATCTGCCAGGCCGCCCGGACCAAAGGCGTCGCATGCCTGATCGGCGGTCGGGTATCAGAAAAAAGCGTCCCCTTTCTACACGCCCTCAACGGCCTGATCAGCGGATTTGAAACCCGCAAGGTTGTGTTCGAAGCCGTGCCGCAAGCCGAAACCGCCCTGCGGGAAGCCATTCGCGAGGCCCTGCGATTTGAACTGCTCTGGTATCGGGCGCGGCAGGAGTATCATGGCGTTCTGATCGGCGAAGACGCTGACCGTATCGCAAAACTCGAACTTCCTCATTAAAAGGAGTCGCATATGGCTATGACACTGGCGGAAAAAATTATTGCCTCTCACCTCGTTGAAGGCACTATGGAACCGGGCGCGGAAATAGGCATCAGGGCCGACCAGTGGCTGTCCCACGACATGAACGCGCCCATGGGTTTTTTGGGTTTTGAAACGCTGGGCATCCCCCGCATTCAAGTCGACCTCGGCGTTTTATATACGGACCACAACCTGGTGCAGGTGGACTTCAAAACCCCTGACGACTTCGCCTATCTGCAAAGTATCGCCCAAAAATACGGAATTTACTTTTCAAGAGCAGGCAACGGCATCTGCCATATCATGCATACGCATCGTTTCGCCCGGCCGGGTCAAGTTCTGATCGGCGCGGACAGCCACTCGACCATGGGCGGCGCGGTGGGCATGCTCTCCATCGGCGTGGGCGGCCTGGATGGAGCCATCATCCTGGCGGGCGAACCTTTTTATTTCAAAATGCCCCGGGTTATGGGCGTACGCCTGACCGGCAAGCGCAAGGCCGGGGTCGGCTCCAAGGATCTGATGCTGGAGCTGCTCCGCCGTCTTACCGTCAAGGGCGGAGTTGGATACATTCTGGAATATTTCGGCCCGGGCCTGGCGGATCTGGACGTTTCAGAACGCGCCACCCTGACCAATATGGGCGCAGAACTGGGTGCGACCACTTCCATCTTTCCCAGCGACGAGATCACGCGCGCCTTTTTGCGCGCCCAAAAGCGCGAAGAGCACTGGATCGAACAAAAAGCCGATCAAGACGCATCCTATGCCGCGGTCGTCGACGTCGACCTCGGAGAACTGGAACCGCTGGTGGCCAAACCGCACATGCCCGACAATGTGGTCCCGGTGCGCGAACTGCCCCGGACAAAAATCGACCAGGTGGTCATCGGCAGTTGCACCAACGCTTCGTATGCCGACATAGCCAAAGTCGCGACGATTCTGGACAAGCGAATGGTCCACCCTGACTGTACGCTGAGTGTGGTCATCGGCACGCGGGCGGTTTATGAAATGCTGGTGCGGGATGGTTATTTCCAGAAGCTGATCGCCGCCGGCGCGCGTATTTTAGAGGTGGCCTGCGGGCCCTGCAACGGAGTGGGCCAGGCGCCGGGTTCCGGCAAAGTATCCCTGCGCACGCAAAATCGAAATTTCAGGGGCCGATCCGGCACGGCGGACGCGGAAGTGTATCTGTGCGGACCGGAAGTGGCTGCCGCTTCCGCTCTGCTGGGTTATATCGCGCCCCCGGATGCGGTCATGGACCCCGCGCCGCTGCTTGCCATCAAAGACCCCGCCGAATATATCGTGGACGACCGCATGATCGAGCCGCCTCTCGCGGACGGATCGCTGGTCGAAATAGTAAAGGGCCCCAACATCAAGCCCATGCCGGTCAACGAAGCCCTGCCCGGCCGCGTGGAGGCCGAGGCGGTCATCAAATTGCCCGACAACATCACCACCGACGATATCGTGCCGGCGGGGACCACGCTTTCGAATATGCGCTCCAATGTCCCGGCCCTTTCGGAATATTTGTTCCAGCGTGTGGACAAAGAGGTCGTCGGCCGCATCCGGGCGGCCGGGGTCGCGGGCAGGTCGGGCATTATCGTAGCCGGCGAAAACTACGGCCAGGGCTCCAGCCGCGAGCATGCGGCTCTCTGCCCCATGCACCTGGGAGTCAAGGCCGTGCTGGTCAAGTCGCTGGCCCGCATCCACAAGGACAACCTGGTCAACTACGGCCTGCTGCCTTTGTTATTTGAAAACAAGGCGGACTATGAAAACATCGCTCAAGGTGATATTTTAGAAATCGACGATCTTCCGGCCCAGGTGACGGCGCGCCGCGTCGTTATCCGCAATAAAACCGCGGGCAGAGATATCCCGGCGAAACTGGAAATTTCCGACCGCGAGGCGACCATTCTGCTGGCCGGAGGTAAACTGACCTATGTCCGTGACAAAATTCGACGGCAAACACTGAGGTAAGCAATGACGGCAGAGGCGCGAAAACCCCGGCGGCCTGTTCGAGAAACGACTTACGAACAACTGCGCGCGGCCATTTTGATGGGCATGTACAAGCCCGGCGACTGGCTGCGCGAGGAAGAGGTATCCCGCAATCTGGGCATCAGCCGTATGCCCGTGCGCGAAGCCTTTCGCAAACTGGAGCAGGATCGTTTTCTCGAGCATTTTCCCAATCGGGGGGCCAGAGTGACCGAAGTCTTTACCGAGGATCTGGCCGAAATATACGACGCGCGCATCTTCGTGGAATGCCGTCTGACGCGCAAAGCCGCGGAGCGGATCACGCCCGACGAGCTGCGCGAACTTGAACGGGCTGTCGACGCCTACGCCGCGGCCACCGAAGGGCCAAACATCGTACGCCTGGCCCGTGAGTTTCACGATCTCATTTTCAAAGCGTCACGCTGTGAATCGCTGGTCGCCGTCAGCGCATATATCAGCAGCCTTATCGTCAGGATACGGCACCATAACCATCTTGACCCGGCGCGGCGGCCCGACTCGCTGGTGGAACACCTGGCCATCTATGACGCCCTGGAACGCCGCAACCCGGACCTGGCCGAAGCGGCCGTCCGCCGCCATCTCGAATCGTCCAAAACCTTTTCTTTGGCCAAGATCAAAAGCCTGAACGCGCACTAACGGCCTAAAGCCCCTTCCGTGTCGAGGAAGGGGCTTTAGCGCCTGCCCGCAAATAAAATCTTTTTGGGCTGAAATTTTTTCGTATTTCCCGCTGGAGATATGCAGCGTCTTACTTTCCCCGTTTCTTCACCAGCTCCTCTTGAACAAGCGCCGCCATTTCCGCTATGCCCGCGCCTTTGAAGGCCGGCGAAGCCACGGGACCTTCGGAGCGCCGCAGCTCTTCCACCATGCGCGCAATGGCGGCGGGGTCTTCCGGATGCCGCAAAATCTGATTTTCCGGCAAAAAAGCCGCGGCGCCGGCCCGGTCGGAGCATATGACCGGCAGGCCGCCGGCCAGGGCTTCCAATACCACATTGCCCAGAGTGTCATAAAATGTCGGCAGCACGAACATGTCCATGGCATGATAAAAACCCTGCATGTCCTCGACCTTGCCGTGAAAACACACGCGGTCTTTCACCCCGGCGCGCCCGGCCCTGTCTAGGTAACCTTGCGCATTACGACCTCCGGCTACATGCAGGCGCACCCTTTCGTCCAGTAATGCCAGCGCGTCTATCAGCTGCGCCACGCCTTTCAGGGCGAAATTGGTGGTGGCGATCCCCAGAGCGTACTCTTCCCCGCCCACGCCGAAACGCCGCCTTGCCGCCGCTTTTTCTTCCGGCAGGGGCGGGCGGAATCGGGACACGTCAGGACAGTTGTAGATGGTATGCACAGTCTGAGGGCAGGCGGCAGCGGCGAGGTGCGGGTACGCTTCTTCCGTCCACAGGCGCACGGCGTCGGAAATGGCCACAATGCACGGCGTAGTCGTGAACATACGTTTTTCAACAAGCAAAGTCAGCCAGTTGGCCGGTTGTATGCAGCGGACGATACGTTTGAGCGTGCGGCGCGGCCCTGCCGGCCAGGCCTGTTCAGACAGCCGCCAGAATACCTGCAAAGGACCGCCGCCCACGCGCGTGACATCCTGATTCCAGGTTTTGCCCAAACTGACAGTCAGGTCATAGCGGCCCCGCCGTCGCGCTTGCTCCGCCCGGATAAGAAACCAGAGCATTTTCAGAACCTTAATTCCACCAAATCTGCCTACTTCGACGATACGCACTCCTGCAGGAGCCGGGGTTTCCTGCCGCGCGCAGATGAAATCGACCTCGTGCCCCGCGCGGGCCAAGGTTTCCGCCAGATGACAGCCGAACTGCTCTACTCCGCCGTAGCGGCTGAAACGGGGCAACATCAATGCGATACGGAATCGTTCATCCATATGCCTGCATAGCTCGGGCCGCGGAGATTGGCAAGAGAACTACACTGCGGAACGCACGGCGTTTTCCGTGCGCTCCAGCAACTCGTGCAACACTCTTGCCGGCAGTTGCGCATAGTAGACGTCGGTGACCAAAGTGCCGTCGCCCGCCTTCCAATACCCACTGCCCTCAAAAAAGGCCATGAGCTCTTCTTCGCCCGCGCAAAGTCCGGTACAGCCCATGCGCAATTTTTTTTCCCGCATGATAAGCGCCATATCTTCGATCATGCAGAAAGCCGCTTCCTGTACCAGGGCCAAAGAGGGTCCCGGCTGTACGGACAAGGAATATTGCGCGGTAAATTCACAAAGTTCCGTGTGCAGATGCCGCATAAAATCCGCGCTTGCCCGCGTGAAAGCCGCATATGTCTCCTGCTGCGCGGCAAGGGCTTGCAGCCCCCGGCAACAGACGCGGGCGAAAACGTCATCAAACGCGTCTCCATAGCGGGCGAACAAGTCACCCCCTTCCACCAGCAGCGCATTTGGTATAGGTATCGGCATGGCATCCTCGCCTTGTATTTGTTGAGCTATTGAATATAGATTTTACTATATAGATTTACTTAGTCAAGTTTCACTTACACGAGAGGTATGATTTTGTGCGTGCCGCATACTCTTTTTTTGCTGTTTTTCTGCTCTGCTTTACCCTGATCTCCTGCGGGGGCAACGAAGCCTTGAAATCGGCAAACCCCATGGGGCTTTCGGGCAAACACAATCCCGAAGCCGAAGCCGCCTTTACCCTTGCCCATGTACTGTGGCGCAATAGCGACATCTGCTCGGACCCCGAGCAGGCCATCATGCTTCTGAATAAGGCCATACGGCTTGAGCCCGATTATGCCGACGCCTATTTGCGCCGGGGGCTGGCCAAAAGCGACCGGCGCGACTGGGAAGGAGCTTTTGACGATCTTACCCGCGCCATCAGGCTGAAACCCACAGCGGAAGCTTACGCCTTTCGAGGGCTCGTATCCATGCGCGGGGGCAACGCCCTGGGCGCCCGCAAGGACTACGACCGCTCGCTGGACATCGACAAGAGACAACACAGGGCCTGGAACTTCCGGGCCGCCCTCAACCTTCTGGAAGGACAGCGCGAGGCCGCTTGCCGCGATTTCAACAAAGGCTGTGACAACGGCGATTGCGTGGGGCTTGAATCGGCCGTCAAATTCGGCGAATGCCTAAAATGACCGCCCCTTTTCGGCACAAATGATGCATGCTCTCGTGGCACAGCCGATTTTTTGACCATGCTGAACACAAGGACATCATATGAAATTTTCTCGCATCGTTGTGCCGCTGTTCGTTATTCTGGCGGGAATGGCCGGCGTCTGGTGGTGGTACGGGTCGGGCAGAATCAATGCCGGGGCCGCGACCGTGGAAGGACGGACCCTGACCGTCGCCGTGAAAGTGCCGGGCGCTGTACAGGAGATCCCTGTGCGCGCCGGCGATGTGGTGCAAAGAGGGCAGGCGCTGTTGTATCTGGATGCCGCGGAATATGACGCGGCCGTGGCCGACGAACGGGCGACGCTGGCGAAAATGGCCGCATCGCTTCCGCCCCAGGCTCTGGTGCGGCATCCGGACAAAAACGTCATGCCGGACGATAAAAGCCTCGCTTCGGCGCGGGCCGAAGAGAGCGCTCTGCGCAAGGCCGTTGAGGTAGCTTCCGACGCCCAGGCCCGCGCGGCCGTGGCGCTGAGCATGCTGCTGCAAAACCCGGCGGGCAAAAAGCCCGACAGCTCCGCTTTGGCTTCGGCCCGCCAGGCCGACGACATGGCAAGAGCCGCTCTGGAAAAAGCGAAAAGCGATTTTGAAAAAGCGAGCTACAGCCGGGCCGTGGCCGAAGCGGCGGAGCGCGGCGCCGCGGGGTCCGGCGGACAGGTTCCCGCCGGATTGGCCACGCAGATAGCCCAGTACAACGCCCAGCTGGCGCGGGTCCGGCTGGCGGAAGGAAGCCGCGCGGCCACGACGGTTCGCGCGCCCTTGCCCGGCCGGGTGTTGCAAGTCGCCGTGCGCCCCGGCCAGGTCCTGGAAGCGGGAAACGCCGGAATCACGCTGTTGCCGGACGCCGATGACGGGTTGTGGGTCACTGCCGTTTTCGCGCCGGAACAGGCTGGTCGTCTGCGGTTCGGGCAGGAATGCGACATAGTTTTGCCGGCTCGCGGCAATCTGACTCTGAAAGGGCGCATCACGGACTTGCAGCCCGCGGCGCAGGGCCGAAAAAACGCCACGGCGCGCATTGTTTTCACGGATTACGCGGCCCTGCCCCAGGGCTTTGCCCCGGGAGAAAGCGCGACCGTCACCGTATTCGCCCGCGATCAGGCCGCGGCGAAAAAAAACGCGGGCAGCGCCAACGCGACCCGCTGAGGCAAAACAGCACCCATGCGCATAGCAGTACTTGGCGGAGGAAGCTGGGGCACGGCCCTGGCCCACACCTTTGCCGCGAAAAAACACGCCGTGACTTTGCTGACTCGTGACGGCGCCATTGCCGAAGCCGTTAATGCCGTCCATGAAAACCCCCGCTATCTGCCGGGGCTTGCCCTGAATCCCGCCCTGGCCGCTACCGCCGACCCGGAAAGAGCGTTGCGGGCGGCGGAGCTTTGTATTCTGGCCATACCCTGTCAGCACCTGCGATGCGGCCTGCGCGACATGGCGGGCCTTTTTCCGCCGGGCGCCGTGCCGGTCTGCGCCGGCAAGGGTATTGAACGCGGCAGTCTTGCCCTGATGTCGCAGGTCGTTCGGGAAGAGTTGCCGGATTTTGCCCCCCGCTATGCAGTACTTTCCGGGCCTTCCTTCGCCCATGAGGTCATGGCCGGCCTGCCCACCGCCCTGGTGTTGGGCTGCGAAGACAGACAACTGGGCGAGAGGCTGCGCGAAGAGCTTTCCGCCCCGCATTTTCGCGTTTACTCCAGCCCGGACCGCGCGGGCGTGGAATGCGGCGGCGCGTTGAAAAACGTCATTGCCCTGGCCGCCGGAATTTCCGACGGTCTGGGTTTCGGACATAACTCGCGCGCGGCCCTCGTCACCAGGGGGCTGGCGGAAATGAGCCGCCTGGGCGAGGCGTTGGGCGCCGTTCCCTCAACCTTCATGGGCCTTTCTGGCTTGGGGGACCTGGTTCTTACCTGCACCGGAGATTCGTCGCGCAACCGCCAGGTGGGCCTGCGCCTCGGCCGGGGCGAATCCCTGTCCGCCGTCGTTGAATCCATGTCCAGCGTGGCCGAGGGTGTACCCACCACCGAAGCCGCCCATGACCTGGCAAAAAAACTGGGGGTCGATCTGCCCATAACCACGGTTATGCGCGCCATTCTGGACGGGGCCGTGGAACCGGAAAGCGCCGTGCGCTCGCTTATGGCTCGCAGCCTGAAAGAAGAATAGGGGCAAGCCCCAGGCCCCCTACCCGTTCACTGCGCAATCCATAGTCCCTCCCGGCGCCGGAGGCATTTCTTCCGCTCGATTTTCCGCGGCGTCCTTGCAGCGTATTTCCGCCCGCTTGATCTTGCCGCTGATGGTCTTGGGCAGTTCCGCGACGTATTCGATGATTCTGGGATATTTGTACGGCGCGGTCACGTTTTTGACATGTTCCTGCAATTCTTTGGTCAGCGCATCCGAAGGCGCGAATCCGGCCGCAAGCACCACGGTCGCCTTCACCGCCTGGCCGCGCACCGGGTCAGGCACCCCGGTGACGGCGGCTTCGATCACCGCGTCATGTGAAACAAGCGCGCTTTCCACTTCAAAAGGTCCCACCCGGTACCCGGACGTTTTGATCAGGTCGTCCACCCGGCCCAGAAACCAGTAGTATCCGTCCACGTCCACCCAGGCCTTGTCGCCGGTGTGGTACCAGCCGCCATGCATGGCTTTTTTCGTCAGTTCCGGCTCATCCAGATATCCGGTGAACAAACCGCAATGGTGTGATTCCGCGACCCGGATGCACAGTTCGCCCTCTTCCCCGGTGGGACAGACTTCGCCTTCTTCGTTGATGACCCGTACGTCCCATCCGGGCACGGGCTTGCCGATGGAACCGGGCTTCGGCGTCATACAGGGCAGGGTCGCCACCTGCAATGTGGTTTCGGTCTGGCCGAACCCTTCGTAAATATTCAGGCCGGTGGCGGCTTTCCAGGCGTGAAACACGCTTTCGTTAAGCAGCTCTCCGGCTGCCGTGCAATGGCGAAGCCGGGACAGGTCGTAACGGGCGAGGTTCTCGCGCACCAAAAAACGATACACGGTCGGGGGCGCGCAAAAGGTGGTCACTCCATGTTCGGCCATCACCCGCAGCAAGGTTGAGGGTTCAAATTTACCGCGGTAATCGTAGACGAAAACAGCGGCCCCGGCCATCCACTGCCCGTAGGATTTGCCCCACACCGCTTTGCCCCAGCCCGTGTCGGCCACGGTCAGATGCACGTCGCTTTCTTCCAGGTCGTGCCAGTACAGGCCGGTGAACAGGTGCGCCAAGGGGTATTCGTGCGTGTGAACCACCATTTTGGGCATGCCCGTGGTGCCGGAAGAGAAAAATATCAGCAGGGGGTCCTTGCCGCAGGCCGGCTTGTCAGGATATTCCGGCCGCGGAAACAGGGCCGGGACCCCTTCAAGCATGCGCTCGTAGTCCAGCCAGGCGTCCGAGGACGGCAGAAGCGGCGATCCCACCTGCACGCACAGTTCAAGGTCGGGACAGTCGGAACGGGCGGCCTCCACCCTGTCCGTCAGCGTGAAATCGCAGATGACGGCCTTGTTTTTGGCCTTGTTGCAGCGGAACACAATATCCTTGACCGTCAGTTGCGCCGGCGCGGGAATGGCCACCGCCCCCAGCTTGTGCAGTCCCAGCAGGACATGCCACCATTCAAGGCGGCGGTACAGAATGAGCATGACCCTATCGCCCTTGCCGATGCCCCGGGCGGCCAAGGCGGCGGCCACCCGGCTGGAGGCTTCTGAAACCTCTTTAAAGGTCTGGTCGCGGCGGACGAAGTCGTCGCTGACATGGCGGATGCATAATTTGTCAGGCCTTTCTTCAGCCATTTTGTCCAATACGTCATATGCGAAATTGTAATCCTTCGGCACGTCGAGGAAAAAACGGCGGCAGAAATCTTCATAGCTGGTTGCTCTGAGCTTGTTCATGGTCGATCCTTGCAATAAACGGTGTTGTTGGTCTTCGCCTGCATCAGCATGCTGCGGGAGACGCGCGCGGCGCGCCCCCCTATATAATCACGCTGAGGAACACCGCTTCTTTGTCGTCAAGACCACGCAGGCCGTGAGGAATATTCGAACTGAAATAGATGCAGTCGCCCGGCTCCATAACCATGATGTCCTCTTTCAGGTGTATTTCCAGCCGCCCTTCCAGAAGATAGGAAAATTCCTGTCCTTTGTGGGCTATCAAGGTGACGTCCTCCCGCTTTTTGGGGGGCACGCGCACCAAAAAGGGCTCCATCAGGCGTCCGGTAAAGCGCGAGGCAAGATTGCGGTAATCATAGTCCTTTCTGCGCGACACCGAGAGCCCTTCCCCTTTGCGCACGATGCTGTACGACTGCAAATGGGCCTGCTCGCCGGACAGCAGGGCCGTCAGGTCCACACCGCAGACGTGGGCCACATCCATGAGGTAACTGACGGGAATTTCCGTATTTCCGCTCTCATAGGAAGCCACCAGTTCCGGAGCGGCGCTGATTTTTTTGGCCAGTTCTACCTGGGTCAGCCCGACGCTCTCCCGCAGGGCGAGCAGCCGGGGGGCGATTTCCTTATGCCGGGGAGTCCTGTTTTCTTCTGCCATGGCCTGTTCCTTTTGGTGATAAAAAAAATACGGCTCTCCTCTGGGGAAAGCCGTGTCGTCAACACTGTGGTCACGTTTCGCACGCAAGCCGCTCCCCCGCTACAACGAGGGGCTAATAATGCCTCCGGTCCGCTCAATAAGAGCAATGGCGCCGGCCATTTGCCTACCGAGCGAAGTTTCGCGGGAGATTTCACGCTCCAGGGTGGTTATGCCCTTGATCACTGTAGAATGACTCCTGTTGAACCGGCCGCCTATTTCCTGCAAGGACAGGGCGGTATGCTTACGTGCCAGATAAAACACGGTATTTCTGGCCACAACCATATCCTGCTTGCGGCTTTTGGAGTGAATTTGCTCCAAAGAAATGCCGTATCCTTGGCAAACATACTTCACTATTCGCTCAAGATCAAGTCTTTTTTCGCAAGAAGTGTAATGCCGCACCGCTTCCCAGGCCAACTGCATGGTGATGCCTGTTTTAAGGATCTTGGCTTTCAGCACCAGGTTCTGCAGACAGCTTTCTATCTGGCGCACATCGCTTTCAATGCTTTCAGCCAGAAAATCGGAGACGTCGTCGGGCAACAGCACCTGATGCAGCTTGGCCTTTTCCTGAAAAATCCGCTTGCGGGTGTCGCGCCCCGGTTTTTCAATAGTCGCAAGAAAGCCGGACCCCAAACGGGAAAGCAGAGGATCGGATATGCCGCGCATCTCCCTGGGCAGAAACGAACTGGAAAAAATGATCTTGCTGCCCCTGTCTTGCAGGGTTTTCAAGGTGGCAAGCAATTCGTCCTGCATTTTTTCCTTGCCCTGAAAAAAATGCACGTCTTCCAGCAGCAACACGTCCACATCGCGGTATCTGGCCTTGAAGCGGTCCGTGTCATTGCTTTTGAACGCCATGACCAGGCGGTTGGTAAATTCTTCGGCTGTCGAATATTCCACCCGAGGAATACGGCGGTTGCAAACCCTGCACAGTTGCTGTCCCGCGGCCTGCATGAGGTGGGTTTTGCCCAGGCCCGACGCGGAACTGAGAAAAAGAACGTCAGCCCATTTGCCCTCGCGGCACATGCTGCGGGACGCGGCAAAGGCCATTTCATTGGAAGGGCCGACCACGAAATCGTCAAAGGAGTGGCGCCAGGAACGCGCCGTCACGCCGGGCGGCTGTTCCGCATAATGCAAAGGAAGCGCATGCTGCCCCGGTGCGGCGCAAGCCGCCGTCAACGGCGCCGAAGAGACAAAGGCATTCGGGCCGCGGTTGCCGGCCGATACCAGCGCCGCAACAGCGGACGTCGATTTTTCCGCGCCTTCGGGTTCCCGCTGCGGCGAAAATTGCTGTCTTTGCGGCGAAGACGCGATTTCGCCCGCCGCCGGAAGGGGCTCAGCGGTCACGCGCAATGGCAGGGGTTCGCCCAGCACCTCGGCCACGGCTTCCTGAATGGCCGTCACCATCCTGGAACGGACAAAGCCGGCCACAAAGTCGTTCAACGCATGCACCACGTATTCATTTTCCGCGCGCCGCCCCATAAGCGGAGCAATCCAGACCTTGTAGTGTCCGGGGTCAAGGCGCTGCTGCAGCAAAGAGGAAATGCGGGACCATGCCGAGTTCATGGAGGTAGTTTTATAGGCAGGGCCGGGTTGCCTCAAGGGCTGAATCCTGTTTTTGCTCCCGGCGACAACGAGGTTATATGCACAAAGACGTATTTCTATAACTATCTTTAATCTTATAGTAATTTTAAAAAACAAAGAACTTCAAGGACTCCATAAACTCTTGCTCGGCCTGAGGTTCAACAAAAGCAAGCCTTTTCTGCACAGTCGCAAAAAAACATATCAACATATGTAAAGTTAAAAATCATCATTTTTTGCAGAAAACCATTATTTTTCTCTAACGCTCATAAAAAGTAGAAATGAAAATGTATGCGCCGGCTCTTGGCGGCACGCAGACCCCGGGCAGCCGCGAACAAGAAAGCGTCACTCTTGCGGCTCTAAGAATATTTTGCTCCTGTCGCTATAAAAATCAAAAACGGCAGCAGGCTGGCCATGCCTTTGCATAACCGATCTGCTGCCGCGTTTGAGCTAAAAAAAATTAATTTTTAGGTAATGGAAAGCGACCACAGGTAAATTTTTCGCCTTCGGGACAATATTGCAGCCGCTCGCACCGGGCGCCCGCATGGCGGAAGACGGCGGGAAGCGCCTCACTGCACAGGGCCAGCATGCTGTCGGCCAGGGCGCGTATTTCCCATTGGGCGCGCTGACAGCAGCGGTGTTCAAAAAAGTTCAGCAGGCTGCGGCAGTTCATGGTCAGTACGATGCGGCTGGACGCCGCCTGCGGCAGCACAAAGCGGGCGTCTTCATTGGCCCTGCTGCCCTTGCGGCCGTCTTGCTCTAAAAAGGCTTTAATCTCGGCATAGGCGTTGCCGACTTCCGCCATGCAAGCCAGAAAACGCTCTTTGGCCGCGGCATTGGCCGCTATGGCCGGGGGCAGCACATGCTCGAACTCGCTGCCGTCCACATAGCGCTGGCTCTGCTGGGAATACGACGCAATGCGATGCCGCACAAGCTGGTGCGTCAGCGCCCGCGACACTCCGGAAACGGCAAATGTGAAATTCACGTGCTCTATGGGGCTGACATGGCCGGATTCCATGACCGAGGCCACAAATTCCGCCTGCTTTTCGCGGGAAATTTTGCCGCTGCACAGCTCCGGCCACATGTCGGCAACAAAACCGGCGTGGTAACACTGGCGAAAAGCCGCATAGATCAGGGACAAAGGATCGGGGGTATGCGCAAGCAGTTCCACTCGCAATGTGACTTGGGGCATGGCGAATCCTTATCCCAGCATGTTCATGTGCCGGTATGCCTTGGCTGTGGCCACCCTGCCCTGTTGGGTGCGCTTGAGAAAGCCGCACTGGATGAGGTAGGGCTCGTAAATTTCCTCAATGGTTCTGACATCTTCAGAACAGGCCACAGCCAGGGTTTTCAGCCCGACGGGCCCGCCGCTGTAATGTTCGATGATGACAGAGAGAAGCTTGCGGTCCAACTGGTCCAGCCCCGCGTCATCCACATCCATACGGGCCAGGGCGTGGTCGGCCTGGCTCGCGTCCACGCATTCCTGCCCGTGCACCAGGCAAAAGTCCCGCACCCGGCGCAACAGGCGGTTGGCTATTCGCGGGGTGCCCCGCGAGCGGCGTCCTATTTCCAGAGCGCCTTCCCGGGTTATGGGCACGTTCAAAATCCTTGCGGTGCGGGTCACGATGCGAGACAGTTCTTCCGGCGAATAAAATTCCAGGCGCAAGGTCACGCCGAAACGGTCCCGCAAGGGCGAAGAAAGCAGCCCGAAGCGGGTCGTGGCCCCCACCAGCGTGAACGGCTCCAGGTCTATTTTGACGGTGCGCGCGCCCGGGCCCTGCCCGATCACCAGGTCCAGCTTGAAATCCTCCAAGGCCGGGTACAGCACTTCTTCAACGGCAATGGGCATGCGGTGGATTTCGTCGACGAACAAGATGTCGCGGCGCTGCAAATTGGTCAGAATGGCGGCCAGATCGCCCGTGCGTTCAAGCACCGGGCCGGAAGTGGAAACCATGTTCACGCCCAGTTCCGCGGCCATGATCTGGGCCAGCGTGGTTTTTCCCAGCCCCGGGTTGCCGAAAAACAAGGTGTGGTCCAGAGCCTGGCTCCGCTCTTTCGCCGCCTGCAGGTACACCCGCAAATTGGCCCGCAAATCGTCGTGCCCGATGAAGTCGTCAAGGCTGCGGGGCCGGACGCTGTCTTCCGGAACGCCGCCGGAACAAGAAAGATCTGCCATGCTGTCGCGACCGGAGGCAGGTTGTTCCGCCAACTGAGCCGGCACAGCCCGTCCGGCGGATGCGGACCTGTCAGGCCGCAAGTTCTGCCCCGGCAGCAAGGGGCCGAAAGGGTCTTTGCTCATGCGCGTCCTTTGCCCAGACTCTTGAGCGCGGCCCGCAAAAGGCCGCTCACGTCAAGATCCGGTTCGCCGGCCAGAATGCTTTTCACAACCCGCGCCGCTTCATCTTCCGCATACCCCAGGTTGACAAGGCCCGCCACCGCATCGCGAGACACGGACCCGGCCGCGCCCAGACTGACGGCAGGCAGCGCCGCCGCGCCCTCAATCTTCAACTTGTACTTCAACTCCAGAAACAGCTGCTGCGCTGTTTTCTTGCCTATGCCGGGCACCCGGGTCAGGGCCAACACATCTTCGGCGGCCACAAGCTCTCGCAGGTCATCGGGCCGGAACACCGTCAAAATGGCCATGGCGGTTTTCGCGCCCACGCGGCTGATGGAAGTCAGCACAAGAAAGGTCTGCCGCTCGTCCCAGGTGGGAAAGCCGTACAATTCCAGAGCGTCTTCACGCACCACGGTGCAGGTGTAACAAAACAGTGTTTCTCCCCGACCGGGCAGGCGGGAAAGAAAATGCCCCGGCATGAAGACCTCGTAACCCACCCCGCCGCTGGTGACCAGCAGGCAGGCGTCGTCCATGATTTCCGCAAGGCGGCCTTCAACATATGCTATCATCGGCACCCCCCAGACAGTGTATCCACGAGCGCTTTTTTGCCGAAGAACAAAAAATCATCCCGCAAGAGCACAGCCTAGCACGGACCGCTTTGTTTCACCAGACGGCGCAGGCGGCGCATGTTCAGATGGCAGACGGCGCAGGCCAGGGCATCGCCCGCGTCCAGCGCCCAGTCGGGTTTGACGTTCAAAATACGGCCCACCATGAAGCTGACCTGGCTTTTTTCCGCCTGCCCGGCGCCCACCAGGCTTTTTTTGACCACGGCAGGCTCATAGCCGGTCACCGGCAGCCCCGCGGCGGCGCAGGCGGCAATGGCCGCCCCTCTGGCCTGCCCCAGCTTGAGGGCGGACAGCGCGTTTTTTTGCACGAACACGTTTTCAACCGCGGCTTCGTCAGGAGCAAAGCGGACGATGAGAGCGGCCAGGCCGTGAAAAATCTGGCCCAGCCGCTGCTCGAACTCTTCCGCCTTGGGCCGAATGGTGCCGCAGTCTACCAGGGACGCGACCCCGGAAAGTTCGCGCACTACCCCCCAGCCCAGACACTGCGAGCCGGGGTCAATGCCCAGAACGGTGACGCCCGTTCCCGCCGGCGCCTGCGTCATCCGGCGTCCAGTTGCGCCGCGACCTCATCGCTGACGTCAAAATTGGCGTACACGTTCTGCACGTCGTCGTTGTCTTCCAGCGCTTCCACCAGGTTCATCAGCTTTCTGGCCGCTTCGGCTTCCACCGCGATGCTGTTCTGGGGGATCATGGACAGGCCCGCTTCCTGCGCTTCCATGCCCGCGTCTTCAAAAGCCTGGCGCACGGCGTCGAAATCGGCGACGGCAGCGTGCACTTCCCAGGCGTCGTCGCTGTCCACGATATCCTCGGCCCCGGCTTCCAGCCCCACTTCCATCAGTTGGTCTTCGGTGTATTTCGTTCGATCAAAGGCGAACACGCCCTTTTTGTCGAACATCCAGGCCACGCAGCCGGATTCGCCCATGGCCCCGCCGCCTTTAAGAAAAATATGGCGTATTTCGGCCACCGTGCGGTTTCTGTTGTCCGTGGCCGCTTCGACCAGAATGGCGATGCCGTTCGGGCCGTAGCCTTCGTACATCACTTCGGTAAAATCGCCGCCCGCTTCTTCGCCCGTGCCCTTGCGGATGGCGGACTCGATCTTGTCCTTGGGCAGATTCACGGCCTTGGCCGCGGCTATGGCCGAGCGCAGGCGGGCGTTATAGCCGGGATCGCCTCCGCTCTTGGCCGCGATGATTATTTCTTTGGCCGCCTTGGTGAAGGCCTTGCCGCGCTTGGCGTCTTGCGCGCCTTTACGATACTTGGTGGTTTTCCATTTGCTGTGTCCGGACATAGCTGCACCCTTTTCAAAAATCATTTATTCCATCATACTCAGCCGGAAAAAGACAAACCCGATGCCGGGAATCAGGAGCTTTCCCCTCCCGGATCGTGAGGCGGCAGGCCTTTGAAGCCGAGGCCGATGTAAAAAGTTTCCATGCTTTCGGACCGTGAGCTGTCGGGTTTGAAAGCCTTTACCGTAGTGAAATGCGCGCGCATGGTTTTGGCCAGACTTTGCACATCCGGCCCCATGAAAACCTTGACCACAAAACTGCCGCCCTTTATCAGGTATTGTAGGGCAAGAGCAAGGGCCTGCTCGACCAGCGCCGCCGAACGGGCCTGATCCGTGCCGCGATGTCCCGTGGTGCTGGGCGCCATGTCGGACATGACCACGTGAAACGGCGAGCGCGAACGCAACTCCGCCTCAAAAGCCGGGCTGCGGTTGAACACGTCTTCACGCACGAAGGTGACGTTGGCCGGAAATTGCGTATCCGTATCCTGGATGTCCGCCCCCAGGATGCTGCCGGAAGGACCGATCATCTTGACCGCCCCCAGGCACCAGGAGCCGGGCGCGGCCCCCAGGTCCAAAACCCGCATGCCCTGCTTGAAAATGGAAAAGCGTTTGGCGATTTCCTGCAGTTTGTAGACGGACCGGGCGGGATAGTTTTCCTGCTTGGCCTTTAAAAAATAATGATCCCGATATTTTTTCATGGCTGGCGACTGTATATACTAAAACCGCGTCAAGGCCAAGGATGGCGGCGGCTCTGTCCGCCGTGCCCTTAGGCAGGAAAAGCCCATGCTTGTACTCACTCCGGAAGCGCAAAACCGCCTGGTGCTTTCCGAGGCGCTTGCCGCCTTTGCCCGGCACGGCTGGCAGGTCGCCGCACGGCCGAAAGAAGCGCTCGCTCCCCAGGCTCTGGCCCGTCTTTTCGCCCTGCCGCCGCATCGCTCTAACCTGACTGTCCATCCCTCTTTATTTTTCAGCGTCAACTTTCACGGCCTGGACAAACGCGGCGAGGTTTTCGACCGCCTGCACGCCTCCGGCGTGCCGGTAGCCGTCTGGGCCGTAGACAACCCCTGGAATCTGCTGGCCGGGTTGCGGGTTGACTTTTGGAAAAAAATTCGACTCTTCGTCACCGACGCCTCTTTCATTCCCGGCCTGCGCGAGGCGGGCGCGGAACATGTCGCCCACCTGCCGCTGGGCACGGATGCGGACCTGTTCGCCCCGCTGCCGAAAACTCCCTCTACAACGCCTGCTGAAAACATGCGCCCTCTCGTCTTTGCGGGGCGTTCGCGCTTTCCCGACAAAGAGCGTTTTTTCGTGGGCCAGCGCCTTGACCCGGTCCCGCTGCGGCAGGCGAAGCAAGCTCTCGCGACCGGACAGCGGCCGGATTTTTTTTGGTGGCGGGAAAAGCTGAAACTGACGGACTCGCCCCTGTGGCCCGGATCCGCCGCGCGCAAAATCAGCCTGGGAACGGAAGAGACTTCGCTTGTCTGGCGGTTGGTCTGTTTACGCGCGTCCATGCCCGAAGGCCTGAGCATTTTCGGCGACGAAGGCTGGCGCGACCATTTTTCGCGAGACGAAGCGCATGCGCCGGACCTGCGCTCGCCCGTGGACTATTATGGCGCGTTACCCTACATCTACCGGGAAGCGGAGTTTTCTTTGGCGGTGACCAGCCTGCTTTTGCCCTGCGGGCTCAATCAACGCCATTTCGACGTCTGGGCGGCCGGGGGGTTTTGCCTGAGCGACGCCACGCCGGGACTGGAGCTTTTCCCGCCGGAGCTGACAAAAGCGGTAACATTCACCAAGCCGGAGGACATAGCCGGCCTGGTCCGGCATTTTCGCCAAAATCCGAAAGAAAAAGCCGATCTGGCCCGGCGGTGGCGCGAACACATTCTGGCGGAACACAGCTATGATCGCCGAATCGCGGCCCTGTTGGGCGCGATTTTTTCCTGAACCGCGATTTTTTCGGATTATCTCTTGCCAGTAAAAAAAAAGCGCGCTATATACCGCGCCTCTGGGGGTGTAGCTCAGCTGGGAGAGCGCCGCGTTCGCAATGCGGAGGCCAGGGGTTCAATCCCCCTCACCTCCACCAGGATTTTCAAGGTGTTATCCTCATAGCGAGGATAACACCTTTTCTATTCCCGCTATCAATCCGATAACATCGGTTCTACACCAAAGAACGCCATTCGAAGGCTGTGGCGAATCGAAGAATATTGGTATAGTGATGGTAAAATTAAAACAGGTCGCTGCGAGTGGCGATTTGCACGCCGCCGTTGCCTGGCCTGACAGACCTGAGCGGGAAGCGCTCCGCGCCGGAGGCGGAAAATGCCCGAAAATCGATTGAAGACGCATGGCGTTTCCTATGTGGAGTTTCTTCGGGGCATAGCGGAAAAGGCCGACGCCGGTACGGCCGTTCTGGATTCAAGGGCAGCGCTTTCTTTGGTCAGGCGCGGCGATGCAAGGCGTTTTCCCGCCATGCTTTTTTTCTGGGCCGCCATTGCCCTGGTCATAGCCCCTGTCGCCCTGTATTCCTTTTTTTTCTGGGTGACGTTTCCGGTTTGTCTTTTTCTGGCTTACCTGTCGTACAGGGCGGCCAGAGTTTTCAGCGTGCGCTCCGCATGGAAAGCCCTGCGGGACGCGCAGCCGGCGGAGCATATGGAGCAGGTTTATGATTCGCTTGTCAGACACGATCTGCTGAGCGCTGCGCGTTGGGATAGCGGG
>JAVBRE010000114.1:0-7482 GCA_031548325.1 Desulfovibrionaceae bacterium | reverse complement strand
AAGCAGCCAGGTGCTGCCGTTGGGCATGGCCAGTTCGCTTGACGAAATCACTCCGCTTTCCAGACTGCGTGCAACCGGGCAGTTGTCGCATTTTTCCTTGCGCCCGAACGGAAGATCGTAGCAGATTTCCCCGTAATGGTTCTTCCAGTTGATATGGCTCTGGCTGGTGCCCAGCTTGTTGGTCCACTGGATGCGATATTCGGGATCGATGAAATAAACGCCAACGGGCAGCCCTTCCAGGATTTCCATCTGCAGCTTCGTGTCTTTGTCGATGCGCCGCCGCGTCGCGCTCTCTTCGGCAATGTCGCGCAGCACCCCGACAGCAACGCCCGGGCCGGCTGAAGCTATCCGGTGCTCCGCCCTGCGCGGGCCGGAAGGCGTCAGGATATCATGCTGCCACAGCTGCGCCGCTCCATCCAGCGCCGAGAGAACACGCTCGCGCACTATATTGCACTCTGCGCCAAAAATATTTTTGAATACAGCGTCTTCTATGGTAAAAGGAGTGACGTCCCCGGTCAACTCGGCGTTACAACTCTGCCATTCAAAAGACAAAACGCCGTTGTTCACTGTAACGACGTAGGATGCCGCGCCAAGCATCCGCCAGGCTGTATCGTGAAAAGAATCTCCTATATGCATATTCATTGCTGATATTCTACAGAAAACAGCACGTCAAGGCAACCGCCGTCTTCAGCGACCTCGGACTGACAACAAACCCGCCTTCGGCAGGGTTTGTAAAGGCACGCACGCTTCGGCGTTTAACGGCGACAATGAATGCCGCCTGCGCGGCAGACGGAATCAGGCGGATTCGGACGGCGCGGGGCTTGCGACAAGAATCTCAATCAGCGCGTCCACTTCCGCCGTGTAAGCCGGCACGTCGATATTGGGGTTGGCGATGCCGCGCATGGCGTACCCGTGAAACAGAACCAGCAGCACTTCCAGCCGGGTGTCAATCAGGACTTCCGGCAAGTCCGGCCTGTGCCGGCGGAACACGTCGCGCAACACGTCGCGGATGCGGCGGTCAAAATCCCGAATGCCCCGAGTCAGACTTTCGTTGCGGCCAACCTCCGCCATGAGGTCGCGCAGCAGGGCCGAACGGCCGGAATCGGAATCATCGGCTATACGCTCGCGCAACACGGCTTTCAGTTCTCCCACAAAACGCTCCTGGTCGGCCGCCGCCGCCCGGAAACGCTCCAGAAGGCCGTCCATCTCCTGCTCGCACATGGCGTCAATGACGTCCTCTTTGCTGCTGAAATAATTGTAAATATGCCCAACGCTCATCCTCGCCGCCCGCGAAATGGCCGCCATGGTGGTACCGTAAAAACCGTGGCGCAAAAAGCAGGCCTCGGCCGCATCCAGCACCTGTTTGCGGCGGGCCGCCGCGCGTTCACTGTCATAATGCTTCTTGGGTTTGGCCATCACGATGCACCCTCCTTCGGCCGGGTCCGCCGACTGAAAAGCTGGCGTATCAGCACATAGAAGACCGGCACGAAAAAGATGCCCAGAGCCGTGGTGCTGAGCATGCCGCCCACAATCCCGATGCCGATGGCGTTCTGGCTGCCCGCCCCGGCCCCGCCGGCCAGCGCCAGCGGCAGCACGCCCAGGCCGAACGCCAGCGAGGTCATTATGATGGGTCTGAGCCGCATGGCGCAGGCGTGGCGGGTAGCTTCAATCAAACTTTGCCCTTGCTCCTGCATGGTTTTGGCGAACTCCACGATCAGAATGGCGTTCTTGGCCGAAAGTCCGATAATAGTCAAAAATCCTACCTGAAAATAGACGTCGTTGGCCTGCCCGAACAGCCAGGCGGCGCACTGCACCCCGATGATGCCCAGCGGCACCACCAGCATGACGGAAAAGGGTATGGACCAACTTTCGTACAGCGCGGCCAGACAGAGAAACACCACCAGCAAGGATGCGGCGTACAGCAGCGGCGCCTGCTCGCCGGACAGCTTTTCTTGCAGCGAGATGCCGGTCCATTCATAGCCGATGCCCTTGGGCAGTTTTTTGACCATCTCTTCAACCGCGGCCATGGCCTGACCCGAACTTTTGCCGGGAACCGGCTCGCCCAGCAGTTCCAGAGCGGGCAGACCGTTATAGCGCTCCAGCCGGGGGGAAGCCGAATGCCAGGGGTCGATGCGCCGGACAAAGGCGGAAAAAGGCACCATGCCGCCGGAATTGTTGCGCACAAACCACTTGTCCAGATCTTCCGGCACCATGCGCGCGTGCGCCTCCGCCTGCAGATAGACCTTCTTGACCCGGCCCTTGTCCACAAAGTCGTTGATGTAACTGCTGCCCCAGCCGGTTTGTAGCGTGTCGTTGATGTCGGCCAGCGACACGCCCAGCGCCCTGGCTTTCGGCTTGTCCACCTCGACGCGAAATTCCGTCGCGTCCTCCTGTCCGTTGGGCCGGGCGTAAGCCAGCACGTCCGCGTATTCTCCGGATGCGGCCAGGGACAAAAAGTCGTTGCGCGCGGCCATCAACGCAGCGTGCCCAAGGCCCGCCCTGTCTTGCAGTTGAACGTCAAAGCCGCTGGAGTTGCCCATTTCGACAACCGCCGGAGGCACCAGCACATACACGCGCGCGTCGCGAATGGAAGAAAAGCGTTCCATGGCTCTGGCCGCGACGGCGGGAGCTTTCGCGGCCGCGCTCTTGCGCAAATCCCAGTTCTTGAGCTGTACGAAGCCGAAAGCCACGTTCTGGCCCATGCCCGCGAAACTGTACCCGGCCACGTCGAACACGGAATCCACCACGGCTTTTTCATCTTCAAGAAAATGCCGCTCCACTTCGCGGATCACCTCAAGGGTACGGGCGCGGGTGGCGCCCGAGGGCAACTGCACCTGCATCAGCAGCACCCCCTGGTCTTCGTCGGGCAAAAAGCCCTTGGGGATATATACAAAAAGCCCGGCCATCAGGGCCACAAGCAGGCCGTATACCGCCAGGGGCCGGGCCTTGCGGCGCAAAATCGAGGCCACGGCCCGGTCGTAGCCCGCCATGGCCTTGTGCATGCCCCGGTTGAAAACGCCGAAAAAGCCGCCCTGCGCTCCGTGCTCTCCGCCGGCCCGCTCCGTATGCGGCCGCAAAAGGGTGGCGCAAAGCGCCGGGGTAAGGGTCAGGGCCACCAGCACCGACAGCGCCATGGACGAAACGATGGTGATGGAAAACTGCCGGTAAATGGCCCCGGTGGACCCGCCAAAAAAGGCCATGGGCACGAACACGGCGGAAAGGACCATGGCTATGCCCACCAGCGCCCCGGTGATCTGGCTCATGGATTTTCGGGTGGCTTCTTTTGGGGACAGTTTTTCTTCCCGCATCACCCGCTCCACGTTTTCCACCACCACGATGGCGTCGTCCACCAGCAGGCCGATGGCCAGAACCATGCCGAACATGGTCAGGGTGTTGATGGAAAACCCGGCCAGGGCCAGCACTCCGAAGGTGCCCAACAAAACCACGGGCACGGCGATGGTCGGGATAAGCGTGGCCCGAAAGTTCTGCAGAAACACGAACATGACCAGAACCACCAGCACGACGGCCTCGGCCAGGGTCTTGCACACATCCTTGATGGACAGGATGACGAAGGGCGTGGTGTCGTAAGGGTAGACCACCTCCAACCCTTTCGGGAAAAAGTCGCGGAAGGAGGCTATTTTTTCTTTGACTGCCGCCGACGTTTTGATGGCGTTGGCCCCGGTGGCCAGGTTGATGGCCATGCCCGCGGCCGGCTTGCCGTTAAAAAAACCGACTGTCTCGTAGTTTTCCTGGCCCAGTTCCACGCGGGCCACGTCGCCCAGGCGCAGTTCGGACCCGTCCGGGTTGACCCGCAAAAGAATGTCGCGAAACTCGTCCGGCGTGCGCAGCCTGTCCTGCACGTTGACGGTGGTGTTGAGCATCTGGCCGCTGACCGAAGGCATGCCGCCCAGTTGCCCGGCGGAAATTTGCACGTTTTGCTCGCGCAAAGAGGCGGCGATATCACTCATGGTTAGAGCGTAGTTGGTGAGCTTCGCCGGGTCCACCCAGATGCGCATGGCTTTGGGCGAACCGAAAAGCTCCACCTGCCCCACGCCCGGCACGCGGGCGAGAGAATCTTTCAGGTTCGAGGCTACATAGTCGGCAATGTCGGAATCGGTCATGCCGCCGTCCGCCGAATAAAAACCGAGCACCATCAGGAAGGTGGTCGTGGATTTGGTCACGGATATGCCCTGCTGCTGCACTTCCAGCGGCAATTGGGGCGTGGCGAGTTGCAGCTTGTTCTGGGCCTGCACCTGGGCGATGTCGTCGTTGGTTCCGGCCGTAAAGACCAGCCGGATTTCCGCCCTGCCCGCGGAGTCGCTGGTGGAGGCCATGTACAGCATGTTGTCGATGCCGTGCATGTTCTGTTCGATGATCTGGGTCACGGTGCTGTCCACGGTCTGCGCCGACGCGCCGGGGTAGGAGGCCGTGATGCGCACCTCGGGCAGCACGATGTTGGGGTACTGGGCCACCGGCAGGGTGTAAATCGCCAGCAACCCGGCCAGCATGATGATGATCGAGATCACCCAGGCGAAAATGGGACGGTCTATGAAAAATCGGGCCATGATGCTGTCCTAATACGCTTCTACGGGTACGGGCGTAATAACAGGGGCAGGCCCCTTTTCGCTGAACACGATGTTCTGAAAACCGTCCACAACCACCTTTTCGCCGGCGGCAAGGCCGCCCGTGATAAGCCAGGCATTGCCCAGAGTGCGGGGCGCGGTGACGGCGCGCCGTTCCACCGTGCCGTTCGCAGCCGCCACCAGTACGTATGCCCGCCCGGCGGCGTCGCGCGAAACGCTCTGTTGGGGAACGGTTATGCCCTCGGACTGGCGGGCGGTCTGCAAACGCGCCCGAATGTAAATGTTGGGCAGAAGTTCCTGCTTCGGGTTGGGAAATTTGATGCGCAGGGTGATGGACCCGGTATTGCGGTTCACCGTGATGTCCGAAAACTGCACGGAACCTTTTTCACCGTAAATGCTGCCGTCTTCCAGCACCAGTTCCACCAGGGCGTCACCGTTGACCCGCTGAAAAAGGCCGGATTCCACCTCGCGCTTCAGGCGCATGTAGTCCACGCTGGCCTGTGTCACGTCCACATACATGGGATCAAGCTGCTGGACCGTGGCCAGGGGGTCCGCCTGGCTGGCCGTGACCAGCGCGCCCTGGGTCACGTTGGATTTGCCGATGCGGCCGGTGATGGGCGAACGCACGGAAGTGCGCTCCAACTCGATGGATGCGTGCTCCAGTTCCGCCTCGGCGAGGGCCACTTCCGCCGACGTCTGCCGGGCGGCGGCCACGGCGTCGTCATAGTCCTGAATTCCCACGGATTTCGACTTCAGCATCTCCTTGTAGCGGCTCACCCGGGCCGCGGCGGATTCCACATTGGCCCTGGCCTTCTGCAACGAGGCTTTGGCGCTGTTAACCCTGGCCCGGTACAAGGCCGGGTCTATCTGATAGAGCGGCATGCCGGCGGTCACGTCAGCGCCTTCCTGAAACAGGCGGTCCAGAATAATCCCCGCCACCTGGGGTCGGACTTCGGCGATAAGATACGGCGCGGTGCGGCCTGAAAGCTCCGTCGTGATGGTGACGGGCCGCGCGCTGACAGTAATCACGCCGGCTCTGGGAGCTCCGGCCTGGGCATTGACGCCCGCCGCCGGGGGAGATTCGCACCCGGCCGGCAGCATGAGGCACAGCGCGGCCGCCAGACTGAAAATACGCGTATCGCAACGCTGAATCCACGAGCAAAACCATCTGAACAGCATGAAAGACTCCTTGATTCCCGGTCTGAAATGGCATGGGACATATAGAATAAGCATTCACTTTTTGTCAACAAAAAAAGAATGAACGTTCATTCTATATATGGCTGTACGCCGCCGCCCAATTGTCTGGACTTTCGGCCCTGTTTCCAGCAAAGAAACGGCTGCCCTCAATTGCAAAGAGCATGCGGCCCTTTTGTCAAAACAATGCCATCAAGGAAAAAAACGTGAGGCGATTTGCAAAGGATTTTTCCGTTACAGCGGCAACGGCGGCCCTTTTGGCGGTTGCCGCCTCCTACGCCAGTTCGGCTGTAATCATTTTTCAGGCGGCGGATTTGGCCGGTTTGTCCGAGGAACTGACGGCGTCGTGGATTTGGGCTGTGTCCATCGGCAGCGGCATCACCGGGGTATTTCTCAGTTGGCGCATGAAGGTCCCCGTCATCACCGCGTGGTCGACTCCGGGGGCGGCGCTGCTGGTCGTCATGCTGCCCGGGATTCCCATTGCCGAAGCTGTCGGGGCGTACCTGGCAAGCGCGGCGCTTATCACCCTGATCGGTCTTACGGGTTCTCTGGATGTCATCATGCGCCGCATACCCGTCGCCGTCAGTTCAGGCATGTTCGCGGGAATTCTGTTCAGCTTCGGCGCCAAGGTCTTTGCTTCCATTCAGGTGAACCCTCTGCTCGGCCTGCCCATGTTCGCCTGCTTTCTGCTTTTCAAACGGCTGTCGCCGCGATATGCGGTGGCGGCCGTCATGGCTTCCGGTATTTGCATCTCCGCCCTGACCGGGCTGATGCACATTGAAAACATACAGCTTTCGCTGGCAAAACCGATATTGACGCTGCCCGCGTGGTCAGGTTCCGCCATTCTCAGCATCGGGATGCCCCTGGCGCTTGTCACCCTGACCGGACAATATATTTCAGGCATGGCCGTGCTCCATGCTTCCGGTTACCCGGTGCGGTCCGAAGGTATTATGACCATGACCGGCATTGTTTCGAGCTTGCTCGCTCCGTTCGGCTCCCATGCCATCAATCTGTCGTCGCTCACGGCGGCCATATGCACCGGCAGAGAAGCGCATGAAGAACCTTCCCGCCGGTATGTGGCGGGCGTGCTCTGCGGCGTGCTGTATATAGCCGTCGGCATGTTCGGCACAACGCTCACCTCGCTTTTCGCCGCGCTGCCGTCGGTATTCATATCCGTACTGGCGGGGCTCGCCCTCATCAACGCGTTTACCATGGGGCTCGCCGGCATATTCAATGACGGCGGCAATATCGAATCCGGCATCATCGCGTTTCTGGCCACAGCTTCGGGGATGGAATTCCTGGGCATAGGATCGCCGTTCTGGGGATTGGTTCTCGGCAGCCTGTCGTACCTGGCGCTGAAACAGCAAAAGGCCTGAAAACAGGCCGCTGCCGGCATTCTTGCGCAAGGTGCGTCCCGCCTACCGGCGTGGTCGCCGTCCTTTCCGCCCGGCCCCAAACGCCTTGCCAGCCGCCCCGCTAGCGGGTATGACAAGCAAAAGCCGGAGATCCCCCATGCCGCGATGCTTCACCGACACGGAACGGGCCGCTTTGCGCATCGCGCAGCGCGACCTGCCCGACAGCCTGACCCCTTATGCGGACATGGCCCGCCTGGCCGGCATGACCGAAGAGGCGGTCATAGCCCTGCTTGCGGGCATGAAGGAAGACGGTTCCATCCGCCGCTTCGGGGCCAGCCTCAAGCATCAAA
>JAVBRE010000222.1:0-9479 GCA_031548325.1 Desulfovibrionaceae bacterium | reverse complement strand
CCCGGAAAAAAACCTTTCTACGCCTCGGCCAGCAGTTTCTTCAGGCTGGCGACCAGGCTTTCGTGAATTTCAGGGTCCTGCAAGCCGAAATGAATGTTGGCGGTAAGATACTCCACCCAGTCGCCCGCGTCAAAACGGGTGCCTTTCATTTTGACGGCCAGCATGCCCTTTTCAAGGGCCAGGCTGTTCAGGGCGTCGGTCAGTTGAATTTCGCCGCCATGGCCCGGTTTCACGTTTTGCAGGTGCCGAAAAATCTCGGGGGTCAGCACATAGCGCCCGACAATGGCCAGATTGGACGGCGCGTCTTCTTTTTTGGGCTTTTCCACCATACCGGTGATGCGCCAGATGCCCGGGGCCTCTTCTTCGCCGGACACGATGCCGTAGCGGTGCACCTTGTCCATGGGCACTTCCATAACCCCGATGCTGGGCATACCCGAAGTTTTCGTCACTTCCATCAATTGGGCGATTCCCGCGTCGTCGCCGAACATCAGGTCGTCGCCGACCATAATGCCGAACGCGTCATCGTACTGCACTACGTCCCTGGCGCAGAGCACCGCATGCCCCAGCCCCAACTGGCGTTTCTGGCGGATGGAGATGATGTTGACCATCTCCGCCGCAGCCCGGATCTCGGCCAGCTTGTCCGTTTTGCCGCCCCGTTCGAGAACCCCTTCGAGTTGCAGGTTGTAGTCGAAGTGATCTTCAATGGCGTTCTTGTCCCGGTTGGTGATGAAGACCACGTCCTTGATGCCGGCCTGGATGGCTTCTTCCACGATATACTGCACGGCGGGCTTGTTGTAGATGGGCAGCATTTCTTTGGGAATATTCTTAGTGGCCGGCAGCGAACGGGTACCCCAGCCGGCGACGGGGATGACGACTTTCCGAATATTCATAAGCGGCTCCTTGGGTGAGTGGTCAGCGCAGACTCAGTTTTACCGTTTCCGCAATATCTTCGGCCAGACGCGCGACCTGGCTTTCTTTTTCGCCTTCAACCATGACCCGGGCCAGCGGCTCGGTGCCGGAGTAACGCAGAAGCACCCTGCCCCTGCCGGCCAATTCTTTTTCAGCCGCATCGACCGCCGCCGTGATCGCGGGAATGTCGTCAAAGGGCCGCTTGGCCTTGACCGGAACATTGATCAGCACCTGCGGGAACGGGCGCAGTTGCCCGGCCAGTTCCGACAATTTTTTGCCGGATTCACGCATGATGCGCAAAAGCTGCAACCCGGCCAGCAGGCCGTCGCCGGTGGTGTTGTGATCCATAAAGATCAGATGGCCCGATTGTTCGCCGCCCATGGTCGCGCCGTGCTCGCGCATGGCTTCAACCACATAGCGGTCGCCGACGGCGGTGCGGATAAGTTCCCCGCCGGCCTCGCGCATGAACACTTCAAGGGCCATGTTGCTCATGACCGTGGCCACAAGTTTTTTGCCCGGCAGGGCATTCTTGCGCATCAGGTCCGAAGCGCAAATGGCCATAATTTGATCCCCGTCCAGCACCTGTCCGGTTTCATCGACCACGATCAGACGGTCGGCGTCGCCGTCAAGGGCCAGCCCGATGTCGGCGCGGGTCTCGAGCACCTTGGCGGCGGTTATTTCGGGGAACAGCGACCCGCACTGGGCGTTGATGTTCAGGCCGTCCGGCTCGGCGCCCATTTTGATGACCTCCGCGCCCAGTTCCTCAAGGGCCATGGGCGCGACCTTGTAATTGGCGCCGTTGGCGCAATCGATAACCACCCGCAGACCGTCCAGGGTCAGATGGCGGGGAAAGCTGCTTTTCAAGGCCACTATATAGCGGCCCGGCGCGTCGCCGATCTTGAAGGCCCGCCCCACTTTGTCCGAAGGCGGATACTGCCAGACATGGCCCGGATCCAACACCATGGCGGCAATGGCATCTTCCACCGCGTCGGCCAGCTTGAAGCCGTCGGCATCGAAAAACTTGATGCCGTTGTCGTCAAAACGATTGTGCGAGGCGGAAATGACAATCCCGAAGTCCGCTCGCATATTGCGGGTCAGAAAGGCTATGGCCGGGGTCGGCAAAGGACCGACCTGAAAAACGTGCATGCCCGCGGCGCATAAGCCCGCTGTCAACGCGGATTCGTAAATATACCCGGAAAGGCGGGTGTCCTTGCCGATGACCACCCGGCGGCGCTGCGCGCCGATCCGGAACTGGGTGCCGGCCGCAAGGCCGAGCCGCAGAGCGATGTCGGGCAGCATGGGGTATTGATTAACCCGGCCGCGCACGCCGTCAGTGCCGAAAAGCCGTTTTTCCATTAATGCTCCTTCTTGGATGACGCAAAGAGACTGACTAGCCGCCCTTTGCCGCCAAATACGATACACGCCCCTCGAAGCCTCGTAAAGCGACAAAGTAACAATGCGAGGGACTATCCGGTTCATGCGGCGAACTGCACGAATACACAAAAACTCCGCATCATGCCGTAACGCCTTCAGCAGGAAAAATATTTTGACGCAGCGTTGCAATAGATTTTTCTATATTATAGAATTTCCTATAATATAGAAAACATTTTGTAATTCTTATAACTAACCGGATCGCCATGTAAATATATTTTATAGTAAAATATATATTGATAATTCTATATTTTTCTATATGCTGTGTCTTGCCAAATATAATACAGCCCCCGAGGTCGTCATGCAGCAAATTTTTGCCGATGAATCGTTGGATCACGCTGTTCTCGACCATATCCGAGACCAGTTCGCACGGGAAAGCGCCCGCTATGTCGCGCATATCGACGCGCACCGCGCCGCCATGCGCAAACATGCGTCCCGTTGCGGCGCGGCGGAGCCTGAACCGCCTCTTCCCCTTTCCAATCTGCTTCATGAAACAACAGCCTTGCTGGAACTTTGCGTCGATCTGGCCGGAGTGCAGTCCGCCATGCTCGAACGTCAGGCCAGGTCCGTACGCCTGATCGCCCAGCTTATTGCCGGCCGCTGCAGCTAGAGCAGATTAGCTTTGAAAAAGCGTACCCGCGCTGACGGACGCGTCACGGACGTCCGCGAAGCGTGCCCTTTAAGAATTTAATTTACTTATAGTATTAAACTGACTTTTCGCAATTATCAGAACCATTGATACAACTTTTCAAAGTTAAAATGCTCTAAGCGGCGGTTGTTTTCCGGACGCCCCAGTGACACCATTGGCGAGGCATGATATTAACCCCGCATGATTCGACAAAGACGATGCGCTCCGCTTTTGCTTGCCGCCTGTGCCGCACTGATTTTCTGCCTGTTGGGCCTTGCCGCGCCCGTCGGCGCGGCCGCCACGATATTTCCGGAAAGACAGACCGGCCCTTTTCGCGGTGCTGCTTCTGCCGCAAAGCTGGACGCCGCCCTGGCGGCGCTCATGGAAAAAGCCCGGACCCAGGGCACGCCCGAAGACATGGTCATGGGTCGCATCCACGACCTGGCCGCGGCCCTGCGCTATCCCCTGTCCGGCAGCGATGCCCTGGCGGTCTTTCTGGACAGTCTGCCGCCTGTCCCGCTCAATACCGCGGATCAGTTGAAACTCGCCCGGGAAGTCTCTTTGCAACTGTCCCGCGTGGTCCTGAACCAGGAAATTGAAAACACCCGGGCGCAACTGCGCGCCATCCGCGACCTGCGCGCGCTGGAAAAGGCCGCCTCCGGCCCGGCCCTGCGGGCCTCGCTGCTGATGGATCTGGAAAACACCTGCTATGCCGTGGGCGTTTATTTGCAAGACTTCAATAAACGCTGTCAGGACCCCCGCAACACCGATCCCGTCAAAAACGAACGTCTGCGTTTTCTGGATGAAGCGGCCGCCAACGCGCTGCAGGAGCGCAGAAAAGCCTTTCTCAACCGCCTGGAAACCGACAGACAGAACCAGGACTTCATCGGCGGCGTTGTAGCTGAAAAAGTGAGCGCGTTGCGCTTTCCCTTTCTGGACGCCATCCGGATGGGATTTTTTCTGGAACGGACCTTCGAAGCCACCGACGACGCCCTTGCCCGCCAGGCGGTTCTGACCCAAGCCGCCGGAGTGCTGGAACGGCACGTCGCCGTCGCCAATCTCGCCCTTGCGCATATCCGGGCTATAGCCGAAAGCAGGCCGGACGACGCCGTCAAACAGCGCTTGCTGCGCGAAGCCGCGGACCTGCATCAGGCCGTCTTGAATCTGCTTTCCGACTCGCTTGCGCGCTGCCGCGGCGACGACCGCTGAGGTTCCCATGCGGAACCGCACCCTGACCACGGCCCCTATATGTCCGACTCTGCTTCTTTGCTGTCTGCTTGCTTTCGCCGCCGTGCCCGCCCGCGCGGCAGAGCAGGCCTCTTCTCTTTCCTGGGAGCCGATCATCGCCCGCCTCGGCGCCGACGGTTTTGCCGCAGTCGAAGTCCGCGCTCTGTTCGAAAAGCTGGATAAACCTCCCCTGCCGGTGTTCATGGGGCAGAAACTGATCGAGTTGTACGGCAAAAACGGCAAGGGCTCCCTGGCCATGCCGGAGCCGGAAGCCGCCGCGTTCGCGCCGCCAGATTACACCCGCATCGCCGGAGGCATGAGCGTTGCAGCCGGCCGCAACCACATGAACCGCAACGCGAATTTTTTCGCCGGCCTGTACAAACAGTATGGAGTTCCCGCTCCTTTCATCATCGCCGTGATGATGGTGGAAACCGGGCTCGGCGCGGAACTCGGTAGGCAACCCGCCCTGCTGGCCCTGGGAAGCATGGCGGCCACCGCATCCCTTGACCAGGCGCTGCCCGCCGTCCGGGGCCTTGCCGCGCCCGTCGGAGACATGCAGGCCGCTGTCACGCAGAAGTCCGAATGGGCGTACGCGGAACTCAAAGCCCTCATCCGGTACGGCAAAGAATCGGGCAGGGACGCCGCGTCCATTCCCGGGTCCGTATACGGCGCCATCGGCATCTGCCAGTTCATGCCCAGCAACATTCCCCTGTACGCCGCCTCGGCCGGGGGCAAGGGCAAGACGCCGGATCTCTTCAATCTGGCGGACGCTTCAGCCAGCGTGGCCCGTTATCTATCGGCCCACGGCTGGAAAAAGGCCCTGACCCCCCGGGCTCAGGTGGCCGTGCTGCGTTCGTACAACCACTCCGACATCTATGCCGCAACTGTCTACGGCGTGGCCATGAACATCTCTTCGCCCGCCACGTTTGAAGGAATGAAAGCCGCGCAAAAAGGCGGCAACGCCGTCAGCGCGGCCCGCAAAGACGCCAGAGCCGCCATTCCTCAGGGAAAAAGCCAAAAACCGCTGACCGGACTGCGCAGCTATGATGACCTGTTGAAATGACGCCGTCCCTATGTACACTGCACAATGTATGCGAATCCCCGTGATCGTTTCGCCTGGATGGCAATATTTGATTGCGCAAAGGTAATTGTTTCGCTACTGAAGAGCATGACGGCCACATACTGAACGAGCCGCAAACGTAGCGAGGCGCACCCATGAAATTTCAGGAGTCCGTCCTGGCTCTTCTTCGTGAATACTCCGAAAAGGAACACGGCGGAGACGTCAAGGCCACAGCCAAAACCCTGGGCGTGGAGCACGTCACGCTCTGGCACTGGTTGCGCGGCACGCGCAGCCCCAACCTCAGCCAGTTGTCGCGGGCCATGGACACCCTCGGCATCGGCGTTTCCTCTCCCAGGCGCAGCGACACCACGCGGGAAATCTGTTTTATCAACCCGCATGTCGTGCCCGCCGGGGAAAGCGCTCTTCTTCCCGACTCCGAAGACTATCTGGCCGTGCCTCTGGTCGGCGAAGCCGGGGCCGGGCCGGGCATCATTCCCCAAAACCGCATCGAAAGTTGGGTGCTGGTCTACCGCAACCATCGTTCCGTCATGCGGCGCACCAATCTGCTGGCCGTCGAAGTGGGCAAGAACCAACGCTCCATGACCCCCACTCTGCACCCCGGCGACATTGTGCTGGTGGACCGCAATGATTGGGGACAGGAAGGGTTTCATGCGCCGGGCAACATCTTTCTGGTGCGCGAACCCGGCCAGGAAGGCGGCGGCAAGGTCAAGCGCATAGCCTTGAGCGGCAAGGGCAAGGCCGCGATCATCACCTTTTACAGCGACAACGTCACGGAAAACGAGCCGGAACCCTATCCAATGCACGCCTATGACTATGATTTGCGCGCGGCCGTTGTCGGCCGGGTTGTCTGGGCCTGGGCGGATCTCAGCCGAAAATAAGCGGAGCTTGGGCAATTACCGCGTCAAAGGCATTTTTTGCTCCGGTCATGTATCAGAAAATACACTCCCGTCGCAAAAAATGCCTTTTCCTTGTTCTTGCCGCAAGCTCCGCCTATTTTCCTTTGTCTGACTTCGGGTGCGCTTCGTCGTAGACTTTCATCAGGTGCGCCAGATTGAGGTGCGTGTAGCGCTGAGTGGTGGAAAGCCGGGCGTGGCCGAGCAGTTCCTGCACGCTGCGCAGGTCGGCTCCGGCTTCCAGCAGGTGAGTGGCGAAAGAGTGCCGCAGGGCGTGGGGCGAGACGGTTTCCGGCAGACCCGCCCGGCGGCAGAGCGTTGCCACGGCCCGCGCCGCCACCCGCCGGTTCAGCCGTTCTCCCTGTTGGCCAACAAACAGGGCTTTTTCGCCGGGCAGCGCCACTTCTTCCCGCACGCCCAGCCAGGCGGCAAGCGCGTCGCAGGCGGCGTCCGACAACGGAGCCAGACGTTCCTTACCGCCCTTGCCCAGCACCCGGACCTGGGAATTTTTTCCCCGCAAGCCGAGCTGCCCCGTGTCCAGGGCCAGCGCTTCGCTGATGCGCAGTCCGGACCCGTACAGCAGTTCGGCCAGAGCCAGATCGCGGACCAGCAGCAGCGGCCTGCTCCTGCCGCCCGCTAAAGCGCCGGCGGCGCCCTTCGCATCCAGCAGGGCGAAAGCCTGATCCACATTCAGCACCTTTGGATGTCGCTTTTCCTGTTTGGGATTGCGCAAGCCCTCGGTGGGCAGGGCGCTGACCATCCTCAGTCTGGCGCAGAAGCGAAAAAAGGCGCGCAAAGCGGAAAGTTTGCGCCCCACGCTGCTTTTGCTCAGCCCCAGGCGGTGCATGTCCGCAAGAAAAGCCCGCACCTGCTTTTTGTCGACGGACGAGGGCTCGGTCAAATCAATGCCCCGCTCCGCCAGAAAAGCCGTGAACTGGCGCATGTCTTCGCCGTACGCGTCCACCGTGGCGCGAGAATATCCCTTTTCCATTTCAAGGTGCGCCAGAAACATGGCCACGCTGTCAGGCAAGGTTCCGGCGGGCGTTGCGGCCCCTCCTGGCGGCGGCGCGGTCTTTCGCGGCGGGCGGATGCGTATTTTCAGGCGGGGCGCGGCCATTTATCCGCGCTCCAGACACCAGAAAAAACGTTGCCGCCCCCGGCAGACATATTCCTGCGTTCGCCACAGACGCCAGCCGTCCGGCAGCGCGTCGGGGGAAGCTTCCAGCGTCAGAAACAACACCTTGCCCCCCTCCTTTACCCGGTCCGCCACCAGGGCCAGCATATTCCGCCAGGGCATGAAGGCCCGACTGACGATCAGGTCCGCAAGCCCCGCCGTACGGAAAAAGACCTCGGCCCGCGCCTGAACCGCCACGGTACGCGGCAGGGAAAGCTGCGCCAGGGCGGTTCGCAAAAAAAGCGCCCGCTTCTCGCGCGCTTCAATCAAGGTATAGGTCCCGTCCCGCCAGAGAAGCCGCAGAGGAATGCCCGGCAATCCCGCGCCCGCGCCCAGGTCCCAGGACTCCGGCTCCGGCGGCAGACCGGCGTCCGGCAAAAAATTCGCCAGATGCAGGCTGTCGGCGACAAGATTTTCCAGAGCGTCCACCCAGGTTGCCGAGCCCACAAGATTCATGGCCGCATTCCATTTCATCAGCAAGGCAAGGTAGGTCGCAAGACCGGACGCCACATCCGGCCCGGGGGCAAAGCCCATGACGGCCAGACGCCGGCCGAGCTCTTCGGGGGACAAAGCGGAAGAAGACGCATCGCGCATGCCCTTCTGTAGCCCGACCGCGGCATCGCCGCAAGGGTTTTGCCCCGCAGGTTTTTGCATTTCGGGTATTGTTTCCTGCCCCGCTCAAGTGTAAAGTGCTCCGCATGAGTGATCACCAAAAGACAGAAACCCAGTTGGCCAGAGTTCTGCGCGAGACATCTTCCCTGCTCAGCAAGGGAGAGAAAGAGGAAGTCAAAGAGTACATCGGGAACGGCGAATACAACGTTGCCCTGGAAACCCTTATCGACATGCTGAGTGAAACCGGCAAACCTCTTTCCTCATCCGTTCTGACTCTGCTGCGCGACCTGGTCGAAGGTCTTGAACTGGGAACGGACGCCTGCGCGCTGCTGCGCAAACTGGGCAAATGCTGAGCGGTCACGCCGGATCAGGAACTCCGGTCCGGCATGCGCTTTTATTGCCCTGCATTTGCGCCAGACCAAAATAACGTATTTTCTATATCCCCATCAAACAGGAGCACTGCTGATGCCTCAGGCAAGCGCCCTACTTTTTCCCGGCCAGGGTTCACAAGAACCGGGCATGGGCCGCGACGCGGCCGAAAGCGACCGCGAGGTCATGGACTTGTGGAAAAAAGCCGAGCGAGCCAGCGGGCTGGAACTGCGCGCCCTCTATTGGGAAGGTGAAGAATCGGCCATGGCCGACACCCGCGCCCTGCAGCCCGCGCTGACCGCGGTCAACCTGGGGTTTTGGTCTCTGCTGGCTCGCAAAATCAAACCGTTCTGCACAGCAGGGCACAGCCTGGGCGAATACAGTTCTCTGGCCGCCGCAGGCGTTCTGCCCGTGGACAAAGTGCTTGAACTGGTTTCCCTGCGCGGCCGCCTTATGGCCGAAGCCGACCCCGAAGGCAAGGGCACCATGGCCGCCATGCTGAAACTGTCGCTGCCCGACGCGGAAAACGCCGTGGCCGAAGTGCGCGCCCGGACCGGCGAAATGATCGGTATAGCCAACTACAACACGCCCGGCCAGTTTGTGGCCAGCGGCACCCGCGCGGCCATCGTCGCCCTGCAGGACGCCGTCAAGGCCAAAAAAGGCCGGGTCCTGCCCCTGCCTGTTTCCGGCGCCTTTCACAGTCCTCTGATGAAAGAGGCAGCGGCTGAAATGGCCAAAGCCCTGGAAAAGGCGTCCTGGTCTCCCGCCAAATTCGCCGTGTACGCCAACGTGACCGGCAGGGGCAGCACCGACGCCAGAGAGCTGAAAGGCCTGCTGCTGCGCCAGATGACCTCATCCGTGCGCTGGACGGACACGATCCAGACCCAGTGGGCCGACGGCGCGCGCCGTTTTGTGGAATGCGGCCCCAAGGGAGTGCTCGGCAAAATGCTCAAACCCATCCTTGACGCCCTGCCCCGGCCCCCAACCGAAGACGCGTACAGCGTCGCCGCCGTCGGCAACCTGGAACAGCTCGGAGCGATGTAATGCGGGGCTCCGCCCCGCGCCCCGCCAGGGGGCCGGGGCCCCGGACCCCCCCCGCGCAAAAAAAACGCCCAAACCGCCCTGGCGCGACAAAACCAGCCCCACGCCGGGGTT
>JAVBRE010000042.1:0-29812 GCA_031548325.1 Desulfovibrionaceae bacterium | reverse complement strand
CGGAAAGGCGCTTTCGCCATATAGGTTCCAAGGGGCCGGCCCCTTGGCGGAAGGGCGCGGGGGAGGCTCGCCCCGCGGCGGAGCCTCCCCGATTCAGTTACAATCCGCGGGCCAGAGTTCCGCGCACGATCTGGCCGCGTTCCAGCTTGGCCGCAAGTCCGGTGTCTTCCTTGCCCAGTTGCAGGCGGGCCTGTTCCAGTTCGTTCCTCACGGACCAGGAAACCGTGCCGGCCGGGTAGTAGCCGGGCAGTTGCTTCTTGCCCTGGATGGCGAAGCTGATGGTCATGTCGCCAAGGTACACGGCCTTGCCGGGCAACAGGGTGAAGGACGCGACGAGCGGCGTCTTTCCGTCGCGGCCTACCCCGGTGCTGCGCAACTGCGAAATTGTCACGGCCGGATCGCCCGTTTGCTTGAGGTTGACCTGGCCAAGGGCTGAAACCTTCGACAGGGTCGGGTCTATGTCAAAAGGCGAAGTGGGCCAGGCGGAACCGGTGCCGCTGGAATACATGACATACACCAGCACATACTGGCCGGGAGGCAGGGTGACCATGTCATATTCCCTGGCTGTTTCCTGAGTGTCGGCGTTGAACTGGGAGCTGATTTTGTAGACTTCCCCGGTGGGCACGTGGCGCCACTGGGTTTCGGCCGGGCTGCCCCAGGTGCTGGACGCGCGCAGCATCACCAGGCTTTTATTGCCGTTGTTCACGGCATCGGTCTCGATTTTGGTTGTGGCGCCCGTGAACGGAGTGCGGGTGGCTCCGCCGCAGCCGACGAGAAAAAAGAGAGCGACAAGAACAAGAGACGACGCGAACAAAGAGCGTAAACGCATGGTGCGCCTCCTTGAGGAGCGGGTCCGACCGCGTTGTTTTTCGCTGCCCCCGTGATGGCGGCAGGACGGTCATGCATGACCGCGTTTCGGCCTTGTATGGTATAGTATGCTCTATGACGATTTTTGCAAGGGCGTAACAGTTATTTTTATGCATGTTGAGGCGGATCTTTGCCTTGATGCCACAGTTCGAAACGGCTCGCCCAGCAAAGCGGTTTTTTCCGTGGCGCCTTTGCCGCCACGTGAAAGCTCCCGCCTGACATCCTGTCCGGCGGGAGCTTTTCCGAGGGCGAGAGGTGCGGCTTCCGCCCTCTTGGCGCACTTCCTGTGCGCCGGTCGATCACGATCCCTGTGTTCGTATTTTGCGGGAGGAAAAATTTTCCCCCCGCGTTTTTTAATTACCGTTTCATGCCGATGACAGTTTCAAGCATTGTGTCGACTGTGGTGATGGACTTGGAGTTGGCCTGGAACCCGCGCTGGGTCACGATCATCTGTACGAACTCCGTTGCCAGGTCCACGTTGGATTGCTCAAGAGAGTTGCCGTACACGCTGCCGAATCCCGCGCTGTTGGCCGGTCCGGAAACCACGTCGCCGGAATCTCTGGTGGCGCTGAAAAGGTTGCCCCCTTCCCGGCGCAGGTTGTGCTTGCTGGGAAAGTCATACATGGTGATCTGGTACAGGGCCAGATTCTGCCCGTTGGAATACTTGCCGTACAGGATGCCGTCGCGGTCCACGAACACGTTGGACAGATAGCCGAAGGTGTAGCCGTCCTGCTTTTCAAAGAGTGAGGCCGAAGGATCTTCAAAGCTGACCGTGGTGGTGCTTTGCACTTCGCCGTTGACGCCGAAGCCGCGCATGTTGGCCGGGGACACGCCCACGTCGTCGGCCGACGCGCCCGCGCCCTGAGGAGCGGTCCAGGCGGAGGTTTTGTTGCGCATACCGAGGTTCAGCTCGATCAGATAGGGTTCGGATTCCGGGGCCAGGGACGCGGACGGCATGGGAAGCTGCCAGGAAGAACTGGCGCCCGGCCGGCCGGAAAAGTTGGGGCAGAACAGGGGATAGCCGTTGCTGGATATGGGGGCCGGCGTCCAGGTGCTCAGGTCGGCTTCATTGCCGCCCGTGGGCACATAGGCGCTCATGTCCTTGAACTGGCCGGAAGCGTCAAAGGTCAGCGTGCCGGTCATCAAAATACCGCGCTTGGAAGCCGACACGACGTCGCCCGTAGCCGGGGGAACGGCGAAATCGCGCACGTCTTCGGCCGGGTCCATGGTCACGATGTATTCCCAGTACCGCTCGGCGCTGTTGGTGCTGGTAATGTTGGTGCTCACCTGGTCGAAATAGATGGTGATTTTGTGGGCCGTGCCGCCTTCGTCGTACACGGTCATGGTCTGCTGGTAAGCGTAGGCGTTTTCGCCCAGCGCCGGGGAGTTCAGATTGCTGGCGTCCCAGGTTTTGAACAGGGCGAAGAAGGGATCGGTCGTGTCCGAGGTCTTGTCGCCGCCGTCCGCGGAGTTCAGGTTCAGGGCCAGGGTCATGTTGTTGGTATGCCTGGGCTCGCAGGTGAAGCCGTCCAGCTTGACGTCTACGGGAACGCCGCTGCCTTTGAGGTTTGTATTGCTGGTTGTGGTGGTGCCCGCGCCCGTGGTTGAACCCTGGGCCGCCAGCGAGGGCTTGGCCCGCTGAATCTGCCAGCCTTGCAGCGCGTAACCGTGCGGGTCGACCAGATAGCCGTCCGCGTCAAAGCGGAAGTTGCCTGCGCGGGTATAGTATTCGGCGTTGGAATCTTTCGGTTTTACCTTGAAGAAACCTTTGCCGGATATGGCGATGTCGGTGGGGTCGGTGGAGTTTTCAAAGGACCCCTGAGAGAAGTTGCCGTAAATGGCGCCGATGGACACCCCGCGTCCGACCTGAGTGGGGCCGGCGGCGGAATAGACGTCCTGGTTCACAAAATCTTCGAAATCCATGCGGCTGCCTTTAAAGGCGACGGTGTTCACGTTGGCGATGTTGTTGCCCACGACGTTCATTTTTTCGCCGTGTACAAGCAAACCGGTTACGCTGGTCCACATACTTGCGCTGAGAGACATGATCGACCTCCTGGTTGTCCGGTCCGCATCCGCACATGATAGCCGGGCCGGATTTTTAGTTGTTATTTTTTTCCCTCGCAGGGGAGGGGCTTTTTTACTAAGCGCCTGTTTCTTCTTCGCTGCCGCTGCTGCTGTCCGCAGTGGAAGTGCTCGCGGTGCTTTCGTACACTTCGGTGACGTCGGTAAACTTGACTGTGCGGCCGTCGGCCAGCACCAGACTGTAAGCGCCGTCCTTGTTTTCGACCCCGACCACCTTTCCCACGCACTGGGTTGTGGGCATGATGACTTTGTCGTCGGCGTCCTGAAAAGTGAAGACCGCCGTGTACACCCCGTCGGGAACTTCTTTGCCCGAGCTGTTGTAGCCTCTCCAGTTGCTGTAGGCGTAAGTGCCCGCATTGATGGCCGGAATGGCGTCGGTGAAGACCAGGTTGCCGTTGGAGTCGAAAATGTTGACCTGGCCCGCTTTCGCGTCGGAATCGATGGTATACAGAATGGGCGTCGTGCCGATCTGCGTATCGTCGCTGAGCTTGGTGACCTGGTTGCCGCTGGCCAAAATGCTTTTGCCGATGAAACTGGTGGCGCTGATCATCTGGCCCTGGTTCATGGTCGTGTTCAGGGCTTCCACGCCGGAATTGATGCTCTGCAACTGTTCCAGGCTGGTGAACTGGGCGAGCTGGGTGATGAATTCTTTGTCTTCCGTGGGGTTCAGCGGATCCTGGTTGCTGAGTTGGGCCACAAGCAGTTTCAGGAAGGTTTCCTTGTCGGCGGCCAGGCGGTCGCTGCCGGCGAGGGCGGAGGAAAACGTCGTTTCGGCCTGGCCGAGTATGCTGGATGTTGCCGTGTTGCCCATGATGCGCTCCCTGTGCCGAGGTCATGCCTCAGGCGATGATATGCAGTCCTGTTGCGGAAAATTCTTCCCGCATATCCACACTTTGCATATCTTGGGCCAAACTTTCTCCGGCCCCCCGCCGCATCTGCGCCAGCCGCATAAAACGGGCCTGCTCGCGCATTTCCTGTTCCTGATTGTGCTGGGCGGCATTTTCCCACTGCTTGCCGAAAGCGTCCTGAGGCAACTGGGTTTCCACATCCAGCTGGGCTACTTTCAGGCCCTGTTCTTCCAGGCTGGCGCGCAACTGCGTCATCTGTTCGGAGAGAGCGGCCGTGGCGTCGGCGTTTTCCGCGCGGATCAAGGCCCGCACTTCGCCATTTTTTACGGTAAGGAGCACGGTCACCTGACCCAGGTCGACGGGATCAAGGCGCAGGGTGATCTGGCGCGAGCCGTTTGAAAGGCCGCGCAGCATCCCCTGTTCGACCTGGGAATAAATTTCCCGGCTGTAGTTGCCCGCCGCCGCGGAGGCGTTCTGGGGTTGCGCGGCGCCGGTCGCGGGCAGCGGCATGTCGCCGGCAAGGCTTACCTTGCCCAGCATGGCGGAGAGGGGATCGGTCCTGGCTTCCGCGTTTTTGCCCGCGCCGGTTTCAGGAACGGCATTCGTCTTGGCCTGCCGGGCGGCAGCGGCGGTTCCGGCTTCCTTGCCCGCGAGTTGTTCCTTCATATGCCGCGTATCGCCTTCTTCCGCGCTTTCGCCGTTTTCCGCGGCCATTTTGCGGATGCGGTCGGCCAGGGCTTCGGGTCCGAGTCCGTTCGCTTTGGCGGTCAGGTCGTCCAGCATGCGCGTTTCGGCGCGTTCAGAGCGTTTGCTGCCCCGGGTGTCCGCGGTAAGCGCCGTGGCTTCGCGCAGTTTTTTGCTTTTCAGGGCGTCGCTGATGGCGGTCTGCAATTCCTTGGCCAGCAGTTTCTTGTTTTCCTGCTTGGCGGCCATGTCCTTGTTGGCCTGGGCCAAAAGAGCGGCCATGCCCGCCTGGTCGGCGGTGATGCTTTCGCCCTTTCCGAACAGGGCGGCGATTTTTTTGGAAGATTCGTCGGACAGTTCCAGGCCCCGGATCAGGCTCTGCATTTCAGAGCGGTCCAGGGTCAGGGTCTGGCCTTTTTCCATTTTGGCCAGGCGCATGTTGACGGCTTGCAGGGCCTCATAGCCGTGCCCGCCGTCCATCAGTTTTTCCAGCCCGGCCGCTTCGTCGTCGGTAAAGCCTATTTTTCTGAGGGCGCTGCCGAGCTGCATGCGTTCGTCGTCGGTCAAGGCGGCGGTTATGCGCCTGCTGCCGGTCAGGGCTCCGATTATGTTGCCCAGCGTGGGCACCTGCCCCGAGCGCATGAGATTTTCCAAAGCGGCGAGCTGCTCGTCGTCCACGCCGCGATTTTTCAAACCGGCGTTGATGGTCGCGATATCTTCGTCATTCAGCCTGTTTCCCGTGTCCTGCCTCAGGACTCTGAATCCGGCCGGCAACGACTGGTCGGCTTCGGGGTCCACCACCGAAGTGATGCCCGAAGAGGCGAGCTGTTCGTTGAACGCGTTCAGAAATTCATTGGCCTGTCCCGTCACGCCGTCATAAACTTTTTTCAGGGCGACGCCGCCCAGGGCGCTGACGCTTTCAATCGAGACCGTATTGGGAAAAAGCTGCATGGTGTTCTCCTTGGCCAAGTCTATACAAAGACCGTTCCAATCGGAAGATTGACAGCTTTTATTCATATAATATATTAAAATAACTAGAGATAGTTTTTATCCGGAACAGACTATCGGCGGAAAGGGGGAAGGATTTTCCCCTGGAAACAGCTTCTATCGGAGGGAGACGAGACTTTCGACAAGGCCAAGAATTTTGGCGAAAGCGGCTTTGCTGAACAATTCGTTTTGCAGCAGCAATTGGGCGTAGCTGGTCAGGGGGCGAATGCGGTCGGGAAAGGATGCCCAGAAATCCTGGCGATAGATGGCGGGGTTCGCCTTTGCCCGGAGTCCCGCGGCCATCTCCCGGCTGAACAGGGCGAGATTGCGGGTGAAATTCGCCTCGTTGCGTTCGGATGCGGCAATAAAGTCCCGCCATGCGGCGATAAGGGCGTCCTGGGGGAGCAACCCGAAACTGCGGCCGAAAAAAGCCTGCCATAGCGTGGCGGTATAATGCCGGGGCAGGGTTTTACCGTATATGCGCCGCAGATTGAAAAGCCCGTGCCTGTCACGGCCGGTGGCGAGGAGTTCCTGGCCCGGCAGGCGTATGCGGCCGAGCTCGTCTCCGCCCCGTATGGCGTATTCATGGATCAGAAAGGCGGTGCGCTTCGCGTTGAGGCGTTCCTTGCAGATCACGCGCTTTTGCGAGCACTGCCAGCAGCCCACACAACCGAGTTCGGCGCGTAACGCCAGATGCCCCGGAGAAAAAGGCCCTGTCTCCCAGGCATTGACCGGTCCCAGCGAAAGGTTGAGGGTGGGAGTTCCGGTCCAAACGGCGATGTGCATGGGGCCCGTATCCGGGGTGACCATCAGGTCGAGGCCTTTGATGAATTCGACCATCTGGCGGATGGAAAAACGGCCGGTCAGATTGAGGGCGTGGGCTTTCAGGGTTTTGGCCACGGTTCCGCCCAGGTTTTTTTCGGCTTCGCCGCCCAGCAGCACCGGCCGATGTCCGGCTTGCAGCAGTCCGGCGGCGAGATCCGCCCAAAAGGCGGCGTCCGGGTGCTTGTCTTCTTCGCTCGCGCCGAGAAACAGCCCGATATGGGCGGATGCGCTCGCCCGCGCCCGGCGCGGCGGAGGCCAGACGGTCGAGGCCAGCATGCCCGGCGGCACGAGGTCCAGGCCGTTCAAGTCAGCCCAGTGGTAGCGGTTGTAGCGGTTGTTGTGGGTCAAAGAGGCCCGGTACAACTGCCAGTCTCCCCGGATGTGCGTGTTTCCTTCCGGGCTGCGGTAGGAGCCAAGCAGAAGTTCGGATCGCAGGGCCCCGGCAAGTTCCGCCGCTTCCGGACGGTGGCTGAGGTTGATGACGGCTTCAAAGCGCTGGGTGCGCAAATTGGGCGCGGCGGAATGGGGAAAGTACACGGCCCGGGGCGACAGGTCCATGAGCTGGGAAAAAAAGCGTTCTTCCGCCACAACCCATAGGGGATGGCCGGGAAAGAGCCGTTCCAGCCAGCCCAGCAGCGGGTAGCTCAGCACCAGGTCGCCCAGGCGCTGCATCTGGATCACGAGGATGGGCAATCGGTTCATGCTGTTGTTCCGGTGGGTCCGGGTGTCCGCTACCTACAATCCGCTGAACAGAATGTCCAGTATGAAAAAACTGATCGCCCCCACGCAGGCTGAAGCCGGTATGGTCAGCACCCAGGCGATGATCAGGTTGCCCGCTATGCCCCAGCGCACAGCCGAAAGACGTTTGGTGGACCCCACGCCGAAGATGCAGGCGGTTATGGTGTGCGTCGTGCTGATGGGCGCGCCGAGCATCGATGCGCCGGCAATGACCAGCCCGGAAGATGTTTCGGCTGAAACCCCGTGCACGGGTTCGAGCTTGAAAATCTTGTGCCCCATGGTCTTCACTATTTTCCAGCCGCCGACTCCCGTTCCGGCCGCCATGGCCAGGGCGCAGGCCAGCTTTACCCAGAACGGCACGCTGATGCTGTCTATCCGGCCGAAAATAAGCAGGGCCAAAGTGATGATCCCCATGGTTTTCTGGGCGTCGTTCAGGCCGTGGCTGAGGGCCATGAAGGCCGACGAGCAGATCTGCGCCCGCGAAAAAAACTTGCGCGCCGTCTGCCGGTGAACCCTGAAAAAAACGATGCTGACCAGGGTCATTAGTGAAAAACCCACGGCAAAGCCGGCCAGGGGCGAGATGAACAGAGGCAGGATCACCTTGCGCAGAATGGACATGCCGTTCAAGGCATCCGCGCCGGCGTGGGCAAAAGCTGCGCCGATAAGGCCGCCGATCAGGGCGTGGGAAGAAGAGGAGGGAATGCCGAAATACCAGGTGATTGTATTCCAGGCGATAGCGCCGAAGAGCGCGGCCAGTACCAGAATATGGCTGCCGGTGACGATTTCGGGCCGCACGATGCCGGCGCCCAGAGTGTGGGCGACCTCGGTGCCGAGCATGGCCCCCACCAAATTGAGGATTGCCGCCATGCTGACGGCCGCGCGAGGGGTGAGCACCTTGGTGGAGACCACGGAAGCGATGGCGTTGGCGCAGTCGTGCGCGCCGTTGGTGAAATCGAAGACCAGAGCCGCGAAAACGATGAGGATCAGCAGAAAGGGGATCTCAAACATTTTTCAGAACTGCTTCTTCGATGGCTTCAAACAGCGTGACCATCTGGTCGACGATTTCTTCCATACGATCATAGGCTCTGGTCCACTTGATAATGTTGAGTATGTTTTCCGGATCGGGTTTTTCGAGGTCGTACAATTCTCTGATGCCCATGCGCAGCAGCATTTCGCATTCGCCGCGCGCCGACAGAAACTGCCGGGTGTTGTGGCTGTCCTTTTTTTGGGAAAGCCCTTCAATCATGGACCGAATGAGAAGCGTCATGCCCTTGAGGTTTCTGGAAAGCTGCAGCATGGGAAAGGGGATGCTCGTCAGTTCCAGCAGGTGGAACCTGTTGGACAAATTGTCATAGAGGTCGATGCATTCTTCCTGCTCTTTGTTGATGCGCAGGATGTCTTCGCGGTCTATGGGCGTGATGAATGTCTGGGAAAGGTGCCGGGTTATGGTCAGGTGGATGCGGTCGGCGTCAGCTTCCAGAGACGACATTTCCCGGCGCAGTTTATCGTCGTCCGGCTGGCCTTCGAAAATGGCGACAAGTTCGGCGGCAACGGCGCAAAGAAATTGATTCTGCTGCAAGAGAAGCTCGAAAAACGGCGCGCTTTTGGGCAAAAGAGCGGTGAACATGACAGACTCCGGTTACGGGTCGTTACTCAATATCCCGCGGCATGTCCTTCATCAAGGACTTGACTGCCGGGTTTTCAATTATGGCGCCGCTGAGGGGGATCTCCCGGCTGCTGAAGTTGATGCCTTCCGTCCAGTGAAAATGGGGGTCACGGCCGGGCGGACTGAGAATGTCAAGAACCACGACCGAGCGCCCCATATTTTCCGCCCTGGCCCAGAGCGGCCCCAGGGGTTGTTCCGGCAGCGTGACCTGGCCGGGAAGCCCCAGGCCTTCGCCGGAACCCAGCAGAATGTGAAAGCTGCCGGCGAAACGGCGCATCAGCAAATTCTCAGTCTGCATGCCCCAGGGAGACACGCCGATGAGCAGCGCGCTCGTGGGCGCCAGATCGCGGGCGGCCGCCAGAACGGCGTCTGTCTGTCCGGGCGTGGGCGTCCCTCCCTTTCCCGCGGCCGGAGGAAAAAAAACAACCCCGATCGAAAGCTTCCCGCGAACAAAACTTCGGCTGACCGGGGCATCACGCAGGGGCACGGCCGAGGCCGGCGTCGCAGCCTTGTTTTTTTGCAGCCAGGCCGCCGCGGGCGCGGAAAGATAGACCGCCGCATAGGGCATGGCCGCAAAGGCTTTGGCCTGCACGCCCGCCAGGATGCGCGTATCCGATGCGTCCTGATGTCCCCTGTCGGCGTAGAATTCACCCGGACCGGCCAGGATGAGAGTGGGGATATTTTTCGCCGCGAATTCGGCCAGAACGCTCGCTCTGCGGGCCAGGCCGCCTGTGGCGAAACCGCCGCACACAGGGCAGGGATGCAGATATCCCAGTCCGTCAGCTGTATAGACAATGCGCAAAGCGGGGGACGAGCCGGAAAAAAGCTCGGCCCGTGCGAAAGGCACAAAAGTCCCTAGGCTCGCAATACAGAGCCAGACCAGAAAACACGCGCGCATGGCGACGGCTATTCGTTGAGGAATTCTTTCAATTCTTTGCCGGCACGAAAGAAAGGTAATTTTTTCGGTGAGACATTGACGGTTTTGCCGGTTTTGGGGTTTCTGCCCACATAGCCTTCATAATTTTTCAGTTTAAAGCTGCCCAGGCCGCGAATTTCGACCCGGCTGTCTTCCGTAAGCGCTTTTTTCATGCTGTCAAAGAAAATAGTAACAACGGTTGTGGCTTCTTCAATTGATAGCGTACATTCGTCGGAGAGCGCTTTTATGAGTTCGCTCTTATTCATGCACAGCCTCCATGTCGGCAAGAATTTAATTGTGTTATGGCAGAAAAAGAGAGGAAAGGCAAGCAGATGGAAATTATTGGATAGAAAAATGCGTTTTTTCCTGCGTCCGGGCCGAAGACAGGCCAAGCATCCGGGCCAGGATAAGGATGATGCACCAGGCGGCGAAAAACGGGACCAGGGCGATGCTGAGTCCCAGCAGAAGCAGGGGGCGGGCATAAGGACCAAGGCGTTCACGCAGCGAGGGCCGGAATCGGGCTCCCAGGCTGAGAGCCAGGGCGGTGCAGGCAAGGGCGGCAAGCAGAACTTTCGGGCCGGTGTAAAGCAGGGCTTTCCAGCGGCTGTGCAGGGCGGGGGAAATCAGCCATTGCCCGTCGCAATAGAAAGGGCGCTGCAGAAATTTGTCGAACGCGGTCCAGCTTTCCAGCAAGATGGTTAGCAAGAAGCAGGTAAGGCAGGCGAAAAAGCAGCGCCGCAGGGGAAAGTCGGAAAGGTCCATGGCCCGCGGGTCACTCGGTCCGGGCGGACAAATCGCCGCCGGCCAGCCGTGTCGTTGTTCGGGCCAGGGCTTCGAAGCGGTGGTTGACCAAACGGGACATCAGGTAGCCAAGGTCGTCCACAGCGCGGGGCGCTGCGGCGCCGGCCGGGTTCGCCTGAGTGGCCCGGGCGCGCCGCAGCACAGCCCGCATGCGGGCCAGCAGTTCACGCGCGCTGAAAGGCTTGGGCAGGTAGTCGTCCGCGCCCAGTTCCAGTCCGACGACGCGGTCGTTTTCTTGTCCGCGGGCCTGCGCATCGGCGCTCTTTTGGCCACCGTATGGGGACGCGTGACGAAAGCGCGTGTCGTTTCAGCGCCCCCGGCCTCCCCGTCCGCCTCCTCTTCCTCCCGGTCCGCCTGAAGACGGAAAAGGCGCGGATATTTTATCGCCGCCGGTTTTTGGCGACGCCTGCCGTTCGCGGCTTCTCGGCGCTTCGGGAGCCCTGGCCGGAGATCTGTCCGGAGCCCTTTCTCCGCGCCGGTAGCTTTCCTGCCCTTCCCGGCGCATCTGACCGCCGCTTTTGGCAGAAGGTTTTTCCATGCGGGACCTGCTCTGCGGCTCCTTTTTGACAGAAGGCTTTTCCATGCGGGGCTTGCTTTGCGGCTCCTTTTTGGCAGAAGGCTTTTCCGTGCGGGGCTTACTTTGCGGTTCCTTCTGTCTGCCGCGATGCGGCGCTACGGGTTTGTCGTCTTCCCGCGCCGTCGGGGGGCGCAATTTTTCCCGCGCGCCGCCCTGCGCGTCATCCCGGTCTCTGCCCGCGGGCCGCCAGCGCTGCGGAGGAGAAGACGCGCCGTCTTTCCGATCGCGGCTTTCAGGCGCATAACGGGACGGCCTGCCGTCTTCCCGTGTCGCCGGAGGGCGTAATTTTTCCCGCGCGCCGCCCTGCGCGTCGTCCCGGTCTCTGCCTGCGGGCTGCCAGCGCTGCGGGGGAGAAGACGCGCCGCCTTTCCGATCGCGGCTTTCAGGCGCATAACGGGACGGCCTGCCGTCTTCCCGTGTCGCCGGGGGACGTAATTTTTCCCGCGCGCCGCCCGGGCCGAAGGACTCGCCTCCGGGTGTCGGGGGAAGGCCGATGGGCCTGAACGCTCGGCGGTCTCGTCTGTCGGGGGCAATGGCGTCTCTGTCGCGCCTGCCGGGACTGTCGGGCCTGCCGTACGCCGGTGCGCCGGTATGCGGGTTGTATGCCGGGCCGGGGCGCCGCCAGTGCCCGGGGTCGGGTTTTTCCGGACCGCGATGGTAAAAATCCGGACGCGTTCCCGCCCAGCCGCCCGGTCCCCAGGGGCGGGGGGAAAAGTGGCGCTGGGGCATTCCCGCTCGCGGCGGGGGGGCGGGGCGGTACTTCCAGGCCCGGTAGGGCCCCCACCAGGGATAGCGGGGGTAGCCCCACCAACCCCAGGGGCCGGCGTAACCCCAGCGCTGCCCGGACCAGCCGTAGCCGGACCCGAAGCCGAAATACCAGCCGTCCCAGGGAGTCCAGCCGGGAGATGCGCCCAGGCCGTAGCTGTAGGGTGAAGGATGCCAGCGCGCGCCCACCCAGGGGGTATAGGCATAGCCCGTGCCGTATACAAGGCTGTCGCCGTCCCGGACCACGCCGCTGTATCCGGGGGTGTACCCCAGCAGGACAGAGCTGTCGCTGACCGCATAGATGCGCAGGTACGTCACGGAGTGCAGCGGCGAACTCATGGGTATGCCGTACAGAGCCGGAGCCACGCGGGTGGCGACCCGCCAGGGGCCGGCGCTTTTGGCGGCCGTGAACCAGATGCCGCCATGCGCCGCGTACCAACTGTCGCCGGGAACCAGGATCATCGGGTCCGCCGCGTTGGCCGCGTACAGCAGGTTTGTGCCCGCGACGGGCCGCATGCGGGGCTCGCCGTCCACACGCGGGGTATAGCTTGTCGCGCGCGGTACGGTGGCAAGCTGGGGAACGGCGTTGAAAACGCGGGCTTCCGCAGACTGCACGGTGCCCGGAACGGACGCCTTGACGTTTTCTTTGGGCGAAGCGTCGGGAATGGCGGCAAACTCGGCCGGCAATTCGGAAGCGGGCACATGGGACCAGGGCCCTTGCAGCGAGGAAGAGCGAAACCAGCGTCCGGACAGCAGCACGTAGTGCATGTTGTCGGCCTTGCGCAAAAAGAGATTGGCCGTGGTGTTGGAAACAAAGGAAAGGTCGGTTCCGGGCACGGCTTCGTATCGTGGCGCGCCTTCGATCAGAACCAGTTCCGTAGGACCGTCGGCCACATGGACCCGGGGGGTTTTACCCCGCAGATCTTTTATGGAGAGGGGGCCGTCCGGGGCTTTGCCTTCGCCGGACTCTCGCCCTTCCGCCGCCGAAGGGGAAAAAATGCCGTCTTCGCCGTTCTCCGCAGCGTCCTTTTCCGCCAGGGCCATGCCCTGGGGGGCTTTGGCCGCGATACGCCAGGGGCCGGCCAGGGACGAACTTTCAAGATATCCGTCCAGAAAACGCAGATACAGGCGTTGCGAGCGGGTGCGCACGAGGGTCATGGGGCAATTGACCGCCCGCTCAAGGTCCGTTCCCGGAACGGCGCGCCAGGCTGGCCGCCCGTCCACGGGCACAAGAAGCGAAGGTTCCGTGGCCACGACAATCGCGGGCGGCGTATTCGAGGGGCGGGCGGACGCGCCGGCGTTTTTCGCCAGCATGATATCGTGGGCGTCGTCCAGCCAGTCCAGAGTCACCGTGCCCACGAGGTCGACGAGGTCGCGGCGAAACGCGGCCTCGAAAGTCGATTCCAGCGTTCTGTCCGCGGGAAACCAGGCGACCATCCGCTGCAGCCGGGTTGAAGAGGCTTCTCTTCGGCCCTCGTCAACACGCATGGCAGTCTCGATTTCAGCGACGCCGTAAACAGGCGTTTCTCTGTCCGGCAACTCCAGGGCGACGGCGACCTGCTGCGTCAGAACGTTGTTTTGCCAGCGCAGCAGCTGCGGCGGGTATATGGCGGCCCGCATGTCGCCCGATTGCAAAAGGGCGGGCCAGGGGGCGGAACCGTCTTCTTCGGCGGCGAAGGCGTTGCAGGCGACAGCCGTCAGGCAGAGCGAAACAACAAGCGCGTAGTGAAAGAGACGCATCTCCCTCCTCCTTGCAAAGCGACGCGGTCCGGGCGTATAACGGCATGGCTGGAGCGGATTGGCGTTGAAAATGTTTATCCGCTCTGCAAGGATTTGCCCGCAAATCCTTGCCACGAGATGCTTGAAGGCGGGCTTTGCCCGCCGCCCGGCAAGCATCTCAAAGCGAAATTGCTCTGAAGACAGCCGGCCGCGTGACGGGCTTCACGCAGCATATCGCTGTTGCCGGCGGATTACCAGAGAGAAAAGTTAAGATTGTTCACGCTGTTACCAAGAGGAATGCAGGGCATGGCATACAATAATGATGGCGCTTCCGGCGAAAAAGCCGGCCGAAAAGGCCCGTTGCAGACCGTGTGGGCGCGGTATCAAGGTTTGTCGAAAAACGGCAAGGCTTTCATTTTAGTCATGCTGTTCGTCGTCTGGTGCCTTACCGCGACCGCTCTTTCAAAATAGAGGCAATCCTTGCTTGGTCAGCCGTCCGCCGACACGGCCCGTAGCGGCTGCCCGCCCTCAAGGTCCGCTTCCATGCTCTGACGCAGGCGGTGCAGGCGCACGGCCACGGCAATGACGTCTTTGGCGGCGTTGGAACCCGGCGACAGCCGCAACAGGGGTTCTTGGCGGATTACGGCGGCGGTCACGGCCGGATCGCTGCGTATGCCGCCCAGTTTTTGCGGCACGAATCCCAGAAATTTGTCGCAGGCCGCGGCCAGCTTTTCGTATGCCGCCTTGTCTTCTTGCGGCGATTCGGCCTGATTGACCAGAATATGAAAGTTGCGCACTCCGTGGCGGGATGAGAGAATTTTCATCAGGGCGTAACTGTCGGTCAGAGATGTGGGCTCAGGGGTGACCACCACGACACGCAAGGCGGACAGCACCGCGAAACTTTGTACCGAATCGTTGATGCCCGCGCCCGCGTCAAGAATGAGATAGTCGTATTCTTTGGCAAAGGGGTTCAGTTTTTCCACAAAAAGGGCGCGCATGGCCGCCCCGTGGTCCCCCAGGTCCGACACGCCCGAGGCCGCGGGAATGAATGAAAAGCCGTCCGGCTCTATATCCAGGCAGATGTCGCGCGCGCTTGCTTCGGACCGCAGCATTTCTTCGACCCCTAGGCGGGGGGCGACGCCGAGCAGCACATCCAGGTTGGCCAGGCCCAGATCACAGTCCATCAGCAGCACTTTTTGTTTCGCCCGGTAGAGGGCATATGCAAGATTGAGGGCTATATTGGTCTTGCCGACCCCGCCTTTGCCGCTGCAAATAGCGATACTGAGTGTCGTGTTGGGCATGGGGAGCTAGTGGCCTCCGTTGAACAAAAAGAGTTTTTCGTCGGGCCGCACCAGGGCGGGGTTTTCGGTGACCGGGCCGCCGGACTTTGCCGTGGCCACGCGGCTTTTGCCGTGGCGTTTGGCCAGGTACAGGGCGTTGTCCGCCTGGGTGTATAATTCTTGGCAATCGATGGGGGACGTGTAGCAGGAGGCGGTGGAAGTCCCGGCAGAAAATGCCATGGAAAAAGAAATGCCGTCAGCCACCGAAAAAATTTCGGACTGAAAATGTTTCAAAATGCGCTTGCCGAGGTTTTGCGCCCGCCAGGACGAGGCGCCCGGCAGAATGAGGCAGAATTCTTCCCCCCCGACGCGGGCGGCCAGATCGTATGGCCTGATCGAGTGCCGCAGAATCTCGCCCAGCCGGATCAGCACCTGGTCGCCTACGAGGTGTCCGTATGTGTCGTTGACGGATTTAAAATTGTCCAAATCCAGCAGAAGCAGGCTGAGATCGGTCTTCGTGCGCATGGAACGCTGCATTTCAGCGGAAAGCACCCTGTCGAACATGCGGCGGTTGGCAAGGCCGGTCAGTATGTCGTGATCGCGCTGGTAGGCAAGCTCTTCCAGTGTGTCCTGCAAGGCTTGCAGGGGCAGGCCGTCGGCTGTGTCCAGAGGCAAGGCCAGCCAGTCCCGCTCGTCAAGCCCGGCCGCGATTTTCTGCCACTCGGCAAGGCTGAGCCCTTCCACCAGATGGACAAGGGCCAGATAACGGCCGGGATCGCGCCTTTCCGTGATGCGTCGGCGCAGGGCCTGCAGCACCTGCTTTAAGTCCTCGCTCAAGGCGGCCGCAGAAGAAGAGACCGCGGGGTCAGCTTGCCGATTTCGCTGCATGTCGATGTAACAGGAGGTCCTTAATTATAGTGTCCAGACTGCCGTTCAGAACGGCATCCACGTCGCTCGCCTCGGTGCCGCTACGATGGTCCTTGACCAGCCGGTACGGCTGCAAGGTGTACGTTCGGATCTGGCTGCCGAAGTTGATGGCGTCTTTTTCTTGATATTGTATTTTATGCTCTTCTTCCAAAATGCGCAATTCCCGCTCGTACAGCCGGGCGCGCAAAATTCGCATGGCCGTATCCTTGTTGCGGTGCTGGGATTTTTCATTCTGACACTGCACGACAATGCCCGTGGGCAGGTGGGTTATGCGCACGGCGGAGTTGGTCCGGTTCACGTGCTGGCCGCCCGCGCCGCTGGCTCTGAACACGTCGATGCGCAAATCCGCTTCATTGATCTCGATGGTTATTTCTTCGCCCACGTCGGGCATGACGTCCACGGAGGCGAAAGAAGTGTGCCGACGGCCGGAGGAGTCAAAAGGCGAAATACGGATCAGGCGGTGAATGCCTTTTTCGTTCTTGAGTAGGCCGTAAACGTTCATGCCGCTGATGCGGACAGTTACGCTTTTCAGCCCGGCCTCGTCCCCGTCCAGATAGTCCAGCATTTCCACGGCGCAAGCATGCTGGTCGGCCCAGCGCTGGTACATGCGCAACAGCATGGCCGCCCAATCCTGCGCTTCCGTGCCGCCCGCGCCGGGGTGAATTTCAAGGATGGCGCCCTGACGGTCTTCTTTGCCCGAAAGCAGCATATCCATTTCCGCCTGGCCCAGAGCAGCTTCCAGAGTGTTCAGGGCCTCGGCAAGGGGAGAGAGCGTTTCCTGGCTTTCTTCCTCTTCGGCCAGCGCCAGCCAGTCAGCCATGTCGTCTCTCTGGGCGCGCAGTTTTTCCGTGTGGCCTATTTCCCCTTCCAGCAGGCTTTTTTCCCGCAAAACAGGGGTCAGGGTTTCGGGTCTGTCCCAGGCGCCGGGGGCGGCGAGCTGGCGTTCTATCTCCTCCAGGCGGCGAACCTGGTTCGTGTGGTCAAAGGCGCCCCCAGATGGAATCAAATTGGGCGAAAAGGGCGGTGGAGCGGGAACGAAGTTCAGCGAGATGGTACATGGGATTTCCTAGAGCATTTCACTTTTGAGATTACGCAATGAAGGGTTAGCAAACGGTATAAGTTTCAGCATATAACAATGCGAGATTGCAAAAATAAACGATACGCTTCGCGGGCATCCGCTTCGCGTCTGCCGAGCAATTTCATATTGAAATTGCCCTAATTCTGCCGCCGACGTTGTTGCAGGCAATACAACGCGGCCGCGGCGGGGATAAGCAGGCACAGCCAGAGCAGGTAGGGGGCCAGCCTGTGGTACATAGTCTTGCCAGTCAGGGCGAGCGCGCGGGCAATGACGGTTTCGGCCCGGAACAGCGAGCTTCTGACCAGCGTCACGCCCCGGGGGTCGATGACCGCGCTGATGCCGGTGTTGGTAGAACGGACGATAAATCTGCCCTCTTCGACGGCGCGCATGGCGGTCAGTTGCAAATGTTGCTCCGGCGCGGCCGTGCGGCCGAACCAGGCGTCATTGCTGATGTTGACCAGGATCATGGCCCCGTCTTCCACCCGTTGCCAGGCGTATTCCGGGAATATGGCCTCATAGCAGATAAGCGGACCCAGAGCAAGATCGCCCGCGCGCAGAATGGTTCCTTTTTTGCCGGGCACGAAGTCGAGCCCCTGCAAGTAGTATTCGATAAAGGACAGAGGCAGGCTCAGGGGCACGTATTCGCCGAAGGGTACCAGATGGATCTTGTCGTAGCTTTGCAGACCGAAGGGGTCGGGCGTATACAGCCACAGCCGGTTGTGATAACTGACGCCGCCGTCCGGCCGGATGCTTTTTCCCGGAGCACCGAAGGCTATCGGGGTTTTGAAGCGGGCGGAAAAGTCCGTCAGTTGCCGGGCAAGATGCGGGTTGGACTCGAAATAGAACGGCATGGACGTTTCGGGCCAGAGCAGCAGATCCACGGGTTTTTGCACCGCGCCGAGAGAGGGGTTCACCGCCCGTTCCGACAGGGTCAGATAGCGGGAGAGGGTCTGCTGCTGATACAGAGGCACCCATTTCTGGTCCTGGTTGACGTTGCCCTGCACCAGGCCGATGGAGAAAAGCCGCCCCTGCGGCAAAGGCTCGTTCATGACATGCAGGCCGTAAGCGTAAACGAGCGCGGTGGGGAGCAGGGCCAGAGCCAGCGCGGCCAGCTTGCGACTTCGGGAAAGAGGCCGCGCGCCGAAGCCGTAAACGATGCGCAGAGGAGCGGCCTCCGCCAAGGCGGAACCGACCAGGGCGAAGACCCCGGAAAGGGCGTAGGCTCCCATGAGAGAAGCGGCCTGCACCCAGACCGGCCAGGGCGCAAAGGCCGTGGACAGGGAAACCCAGGGAAAACCCGTGAACAGATAACCTCTGGCGGTTTCAAGGCCGGCCCATAGCGGCGCAACCAGCAGCAGCGCGGCGAAAAAGGGGAGGTGGCCGCGAAAGAGTCGCAGGAGCAAAGTAAACAGGCCGTCGTACAGGCCGAGATAGCCCCCCAGAGCCAGCACGCAAGGCGCGGTGAGAATCCAGGGTATCTGCCCGAAGTCGTGCATGGGCACGGCGAGCCAATAAAGACAGAGGGAGTGTCCGAGGGTGGAACAGAGCCAGCCCGCGTAAAAAGCGCCCCGGCCCGTGGGCATGAGGGAAGCCAGCGCGGTCAGGCAGGCGGGCAGCAGCAGGGCGAGAGGCGGCACTTGGGCCACGGGGTTGGCGTAGCCCAGAAAAAGACCCAGGCCGCCCGCCGTGATAAGGGCGGCGGCCGTCAGCCTGAGCGCGGCCCGTTCCGGCACGGTGAGAGTAAGGGGCGCCGTTGTCACAGATCAGATGCGCTCTGGTTTGTCGCAGCGAGGCCGGTTGCGCCGTTTTGCCGCCTCGCGGCCGCGTCGGAACCCGAAACGCTTTCCGCGCGGATGGTTTTGATCTGCTTGGCGTCGGCTTCCGTTACCGTGAACCGGGTGCCCGCGATCACGAAATTTTCGCCGGCCTGGGGGACACGGCCGGCCAAATGGCAGAGAAAGCCGCCGATGGTGTCGACTTCGTCAGAGGTGATGACAATGCCGAGCTGATCGGCGATGTCTTCCAGATAGGCCCGGCCGGAAAGGGTGGCTGACCCGTTTTCGAGCAGCAGGATATCTTCCTGCCGGGGGGCGTCGTGTTCGTCCTCGATGTCGCCGACGATCTGTTCCAGCACGTCCTCAATGGTGATGATGCCGGCCGTGCCGCCGTATTCGTCAAGAATGATGGCCAGGTGTTTTTTGCTGGACTTGAAGTCGTGCAAAAGATCGAGCACGTTTTTGGTTTCCGGAACAAAAAAGGGCGGGTGCAGCAGTTCGGTGACGGGCGCATCGCGCTGGGAAGGATCGATGGCGTGGCGCAAAAGATCTTTGGCGTATATGACGCCGACGATATTGTCGCGGTTGTCGCGGTAAATCGGAATGCGCGAATGGCCTGAAGAAAGAATCAGATCCACAATCTCGGCGACTGTGATGCTGATCGGAGCGCAAACCACGTCCGTGCGGGGGGTCATGATGTCCTGCACCTGCATGTCGTCCAGATGCAGAACGCTGAGGAGCATGGACCCCTCTTCCTTTTGCAGTTCCCCCTCTTCGCTGGCCTCTATAATGGCCTGTTCCACCGTATCATTGTTTTTGTTGTGGAAGAATCTGGCGATACGCGTCCAGAGTCTACTCTCCGACCCCCCGTCCAATGGATGCTCCTTCGCTGCGGGTTATGCGCCCGGCACCGGCGCTTTGCGCCTGTGGTCACGGGCGCGGGAATATTGTATGCCGGATCGGTCTTTCTTCAACGATACTCGGGTCATTGCGCGAATGCAAGAAAAAGGCGTCAATCGTCGCCGCGGTCCACGCGAGGCAAGAAAGCCGCCTGTTCCGTCTCGCGGAAAAAGTCCAGATGACGGCGCATGATCCAGTTGCCCAGAGGTTCCACTTCACCGGAAGAGGCAAGGCGCAGCCAGACGAGGGAACTGCCGGATTCGGTTTCCTGCGGTTTGGCCCAGGCCAGAAATTGCAGACCCAGGTCCATGCCTCTGGTTTCAAAGTCCAGTACCGGATTCTGCACGCGGCAGAGCAGCCAAAAGCGTTGGCGCTGCATTTTGTCCGGATCCCAGAGGTCAAGCATCAGCATCACCTGGTTGCTGGCGTTGATGTGGGGCATTTCTTCCGCCAGCGCCTGTCGGGGCAGATGCACGCGCATGCCGCCGGATGAAATGTCGCGGACGCTGAAATCTACACGTGTTGCAGGCAAAAGAACCAGCGAAGGCCGGGGCCAGACGGCCAGGGTATCGCGCGCGCCTTCTTCCGGCAGGTCCGACCCGCGCCAGATTGCGGCCCCCAGAAGGTATTCGTCGGGCGGTATGATGCGCAGGTACGAACGTTTTTGCCGCGACTCAATTTTTTGCGGCAACAGCAGGCGGATGAAACACAGGGTTTTGACCACATGGATGCTGTCCACCGTGGTGGTGAAGGCGTGGAACATGTTCTGTTCTTTGCCCGCCAGCAAAAAAAAGCAGTCCACGGTCCTGCCGGCCCAGCGGCTGGAAAGGGAGGTCAGACCCGTAGCCTCAAGCACCAGGATCTTGTTCTGGATTTCGACGCCGGCGCAACGCAGGGCCGGACGCCGGCTGCCGTCCTGGGACGCGAACTGCAATTCAAATTTTACCCTCTGGTCAAGACCTTCCTGAATGACCGCGCGGATTTCCTTGAAATCGACGATCCAGTCCTGTGGAACATAGGGGCGGTTGCGGTTGCGTATGCCGAAGTACAGAATCAGCAGAAGCAGCAGCGCGACGATGCTGCCGAGAATAATCAGGGCATCCTTCATGGCCGCGAGGTCAAAATTGCGGTCGAGAAAAAAACGCTGCACTTCCCAAAAGGAAGCGGACAGCGGCGAAAGAACATGTTCGGCAGGGGTCAGATCGAGCATACAAACCCCATATTGCAGTAAAAAAAGACCATTGCTGCTGCTTACCCGAAATACGCGAGCCCCGCAAGGGATGCGGCGATCAGGCGGATTTGCTTGCGGACCGGATTTTGCGCAAGTGTATGTCCAGGCAGGCGACGGCCGCCGGCGTTATGCCGGGAATGCGGCTGGCCTGCCCAAGGCTGGCGGGCCGGAGCGCGCTCAGTTTTTCGACCGCTTCAAGCGTCAACCCCGCGATCTCGCCATAGGGCATATCGGCGGGCAGCGCGGTTTTCTCAAGCCCTGACCCGCGGTCAGCCAGTTCTTTCTGCCGATTCAGATAGCCTTCGTAGATGAGAGTGGTCTGGACCTCAAAGCGCGTTTCGCTGTCGTAATCCATGATGGCCGGCGAAAAAACGGCCAGCTTTTCCAGCGTCATGCCCGGCCGCCGGAGCAGTTCGGCCAGGCTGCGGGTGTTGGAAGGAAGGTTTTCGCCCAGTTCCGCGAACACCCTGCGCGCCGCCGCGTCAGGCTGGACCCGGACAGAGCGCAGATGATCCAGCAACCCGGCCATGGCCAGCATTTTTGCGCTGTGCGCGGTCCATTGTTTCGTTCCGACCAGTCCCAGTTCGCGCCCCAGAGGGGTCAGGCGGGCGTCGGCGTTGCCGTCGCGCAAAAGCAGGCGATGTTCGGCCCTTGAGGTGAACATGCGGTACGGTTCGTCTGTACCTTTGCCGGTCAAGTCGTCGGTCAGCACATGGATATAGGAACGGTCGCGTCCGGGCAGAAAAGGCGGTCGTCCGGCCAGGGCGCAGGCGATGTTGCAGGCCGCGAAAATGCCCTGAGCGGCGGCTTCCTCATAGCCCGAGGTGCCGTTGACCTGACCGGCGAACCACAGGCCCGGCACCTGTTTGCTTTCAAGGGTGGGGTAAAGCGTTGTGGCGTCGATGCAGTCGTATTCGATGGCATAGCCGGGCCGCACGATTTCGCAACGCTCAAGACCGGGCACGGCGGCGATGAATGCCGCCTGCACGTCAAGAGGCAGACCGGTGGGCAGGTTGTTCAGGTAATAAACGGGATCGTCGAGGCCTTCGGGTTCCACAAAAATCTGGTGGCTGTTTTTTTCGGGAAAACGGGAGATTTTGTCTTCAATCGAAGGGCAGTAGCGCGGGCCGGGGCCGGGAATGGCGCCGTTGTACATGGGTGAACGGTGAAGGTTCGCGCGGATGACGGCATGGGCCGCATCGTTCGTCCGGGTCATGAAGCAGGAGCGTTGCGGCAAGGTGACGCCCGGACCGTGAAAGCTGAATCCCCGAGGAGGGTCGTCGCCTTTTTGCTCCTGCATGACGGAAAAATTTATGCCGGTCCCGAGAACGCGGGGCGGAGTGCAGGTCATGAAACGGCGCAAGGCGACGCCCGCTTCTTTCAGCGACAGGGACAGAGCCGTGGATGCGGCGTCTCCCAGTCGGCCGCCGGGATACGATCGCTCTCCCATATGCAGCACGCCGCGCAAAAAGGTTCCCGCGGTGACGCAGACGGCTTTTGTCGCGAAGCGCTGCCCAAGATAGGTGCGCACCCCGGCGATGCGGCCGTTTTCAAGCGCAAGGTCGGTGACCATGTCCTGAATCACGCGCAGGTTGGGGGTGCGGAAAAGGTCGCGCTTGACGGCCCGGGCGTACAACTCGCGGTCCATCTGGGCTCTGGGCGCGCGCACGGCCGGTCCCTTGCTGGTGTTCAGCATGCGGAACTGGATGGCAGCCTCGTCGGCCCACAGGCCCATCATGCCGCCCAGCGCGTCGATCTCGCGGACCATGTGGCCTTTGGCCAGCCCGCCTATGGCCGGGTTGCAGGACATCTGCCCGAGGTGGTCGACGTTGCTGGTCAGAAGCAGCGTGGCCAGACCCATTTTCGCGGATGCGGCCGCGGCCTCGGCTCCGGCGTGTCCGCCGCCGACAACGACGCAGTCAAAGGCCGCGGTGTGTTGCGCCATGCCTGTTCCTTTTGCGCTTAAACAGCTTTTGGAAAATTGAAGGTATCACAAAAAAACGAGGCGGCAAGGGCCGCCCCGTTCCAAAAATTTTCCGTATAAAATCGCGGCCGCGATTATTTGTGCGCGGCGCGTTTTGCGGCTTTAATGGGATTGACTTTCGCCGTCTTGCTTGTTTCCTTTTGAAGGTGGGTGGCGAAGTTACAGCGGCCGCCCATGCGCCACTTGCCGGCGGGGGTGGGGTAGCTGATGCAGTATTTTTGTTCTTCAAACGCGCGGATGCGGTCGCAACCTTCACATTTGTCAACGATAGGCTGGCAGATGACGCCGTTCACTTTTACCCCGGCGTCGGTCTTTACCGCGCCGGGCAGGGTCTGAATTTCGCTCATGGATGCTCCTTCACGCATGCCGCGTGTCGCCTGTGAAAAAATTGATGGAATCATTTATATGCGAGCGCGGCAAATGTCAAGATACAGGTGAAAAAAAATAGGAACAATCAGCGCAAATGCGCCATGATGGCCGCGAACACGCCATCAATGTCAAGGTCGGAGGTGTCGATGATGACGGCGTCTTTTGCCGGGCGCAGAGGGGCGATGCTTCTGTTTCTGTCCTGCTCGTCGCGTCGGCGGATCTGTTCGGTGATGACGGCAAGGTCTGCTGTTTCGCCGCTTTCGCGCAATTGCAGCAGACGGCGGCGGGCGCGGGTTTCGGGTTTCGCGTCCAGAAAAAATTTGTGTTTCGCCTCGGGAAAGACCGCCGTGCCCATGTCGCGGCCGTCGGCCCCCCCTGAAAACAGCGTTACCAGAATCTGCTGGGCCTGCTTGAGGCAGGCGCGTATTTCCGGCAGCAGGGCATACTGTGAAGCCAGCAAGCCGACTGTTTCCGTGCGAATTTCCTTGCCGGCTACAATGCCGTTGCAGGCAAGGGCGGTGGATTCGCCATGGCCGGAAAGGCTGAAACGCAGCCCCGCCAGGGCCTTTTCGCGCTCGGATTGCGCCAGGGCCAGGCCTTCGGGGCCAAGCCGCGCGGCAATAGTGCGGAACATGGCCCGGTGTCCAGATAGGCGATGCCCAGGTTCTGGGCCACGCGGCGGGCCAGGGTCGATTTGCCGACCCCGGCCGGGCCGTCGAGAGTGACGATGCTCGCGTCGCGCATGATTCAGCGGACCTTGATGTTCAGCAGGCCGGCTATGGCGGTGATGAACACTTTGTTTTCCGAAGGATTGCCCACGGTAACCCGCAGATAGTCGGGCAGGCCGTAACTTTTAAGAGGGCGGATAATGACCCCCCGGGTCAGCAGGGCTTCAAATACGTTCTGGGCGCTGTACCCTCTGTCCGGCGGCAGTCTGAACATCAGAAAGTTGGTTTGCGAAGGCAGAACGACGCAGCCGAGGGCCGAAAGTTCCGCGGACAGCCAGGCCCGCCCTTCGCGCACGGTATTCAGGCTTTCTTCACGAAAAGCGTGGTCGCCAAGAGCCGCGATGCCGGCCTCTTCCGCCAGAATGTTTACGGAAAAGGGCATGCGCGCGCGGCGCAGATAGTCCGCCAAGGCCGGCGGCAAAATGCCGTAGCCGATGCGCAGGCCTGCCAGCCCGAAGCTTTTGGAAAAAGTGCGGATGACGGCGATGTTGGGGAATTCTTTCAGGCGATGGATAAAGGACCTGCCTTTTTCGTCGTCCGCGAAATCCATGTACGCCTCGTCGAGCGCCAGCAGGGTGAAGGGCGGCAGGCGCTTTGCAAAGGCGGCTATTTCGTCGCGCGGCGGGCAAAAACCCGAAGGGTTGTCCGGCGTCGTCAGAAAAACAATGGCCGTGGACTCGTCCACGCGGCTCAGCAGGCCTTCCCAGTCAAAAGAAAAATCCTTTTTGACCGGCACCTGGCGCAGTTCAACACCGGCCAGACGGGTTTGCAGGGCGTAAATGCTGAAACAGGGCAGGCAGGTGACGATGTTGTGTTCGCCGGGCACGGCCCGAATGCGGATCAAAAGATCAATGATCTCGTCGGAACCGTTGCCGGGCGCCACCAGTTCCGGAGAAAGGCCGTGGTGCGCCGCGATGGCCGCGGTCAGACGTGCCGAGTCCGCCTGAGGGTAACGAAAGGCAAGGCCCGCCGCCTTCTGAATGGCTTTTTGAACAAGGGGGGAGGCTCCCAGAGGGTTTTCGTTGCTGGCCAGCTTGACGACCTGGGGCAAACCGTACTTCGTGCGAATATCATCAATGGAAAGGCCGGGGGAATAGGGCGTGAAATCCTGCACCTCCGGGCGAACATCAGTATACGAGATGGTCATGGCAAATCCTTGGGTGTAACGACGATAAAAAAAAACAATATAGAAAAAGGTTGCAACATGCCATAGGCATTCGCAATCTGTAAAATCGGAATAGCCTTTCAGGACGGTTGGCAAACGATGCGGGCCGAAGCTTTCGCTTCGGCCCGGCGAGCTATGCGCCAACGCGGCGTCAACCGCCGGAGTTGGTCAGGATCTGCTGCAGCAGCAGGGCCTGGGCCTGCGCGTCATCGTTGTTGATGTCCGCTATGGCGGCGGCGTCGATGTCCGGGCCTTTCAGGTGCCGCCCACAAAGTCGCGTCCGGCAGAACTCTGCCGCTCACGTTCGGGAATGTCAAGCCCGTGCCGCCGGGCAGCGCGCTGCCGTTGTCTGCGCCGAAGCCCGGTCTACGGAGCCGACGGCACCATTCAGCGACGGCCGGAGGTAATGGCGTCGGTGTCCGCAATTGTCGGCTCCGGTACAGCATCGATCACGTTGATGTTCGCGCGGGCGTTGCCGCTTTGGGCGCCGTTGATGCTGGCGGCGGCAATGCTGAAGCCGTCCATGCCCTCGGCCTGGTCAGCTCTTTCGCCGCTGTGCGGATAGATTTTTTCAAAGGTATAGGTGAACTCCAGCAGATACAGGCCCTCATCTAGGTTGGTGATCACCGGGGCGTTCAGGGTGCCTGTGGCGCCGGGCAGGCCGGCGTCCGGGAAACCGGCCAGCGTGCCGTTGGCGACGGCGTAAGGAGAGCCGTTCAAAGCGACGAAGGCAAGGCCGTCGTTGGAAGCGATGGCGAAAGACAGGGGGCCGGAAATAGGACCGTCAAGCTCTCCCGATTCGCCGGGCAGGCCGGCTTCATTAAAAGTCAGGCCCAAACCGTTTACTCCGAGAACGTATTCCGGATCAACCGGCGGGGCATCGTCCGGAACGATGACGCCGATGTCTATGCTCGGCGCGCCCGGGTCCAGTGCCGGGAGGAAGTATTCTTCGGACACCTCCGCCTGGCGGTTCCAGTGGATGGTGCCGAGAGAACCCAGGCGGTCAACGCCGCCCAGCAGGTTGCCCGCGTCGTCGGCGTATTCTCCGGAACCGCTGGACGGGCTGCCGGAGCCGGCAGCGGGACCGGCCCTCGTAAGAAGGTCTTCGCGCAAAGAAGCCAGAAACTGTTCGCCCGGCAACTGGTCGCCGCTGTCCGTCACCATGACGGGCAGGGTTTTGCTGGTAAAGTGGTCGTAGTATCCCTGAAGGACTATTTTTCCGCCGTCCTCAAAAGAAAATTCGAGATCCTGGCCGTTTTGGGCAACGTTGTTTGGGTCAGGGGCAAATCCAAGCCCCAGCAGCGTATTTTCAGCATCAATGGGAATAGTTACTGTTGTGCCGGGAGACGGCTGTATTAGTTTTAAAATATTAAATGCTGTTGACTTTATAATATATAGCATAAATATCCCTTGTTTGGCAATCATCAATTCATTTATCTGTATGACAAAAAATAGAAAATTTATATTGATGTTACATAAAGCAATATATTGTTAATATGGTTATATTTGATATTTAATATAGCAAGTTATGTTTTAAATATAAATTCAAATTTAAAGCATATAATTTTTAGGCCAAATATGTTTTTCGCCACTTCCGCTTTTGCTCGGTAAAAATTGTAATAATATTACATAAAATATTATTACTCTCTTATATATGAATAGAGTACATCATCATGCAGTTTCCTGGCAAGACTTTTCTCGTATCTCAGTAGATTAATTGAATAAAGTATGTATAACTATATAGGCTGTGCAGTATTTTTACGGCATATGCGCTGCACAGGGCAGTCCTCTGAGATTCTTCGGGGATACAATGAAAAGGCCGCCTTCCCGTGACGGGAAGGCGGCCGGAGCAATGCCGTGGGCATCGTCAGACGTTGGGGCGGATAGTCATCACCGGTATGGTCGCAGACTTGACCACCTTTTCAGCAACCGAGCCGAAAAGAATGCGGTCAATGCCGGTGCGGCCGTGAGTGCCCATGACGATCAGGTCTACGTTGTTGTTCATGGCGTAGGACAAAATTTCCTGAGCGGCATACCCGCTGATGATCTTTCCTTCGGCTTTGACCTCGGTGAAGGTTTCAGCGATAAAGGCTTCCATGGATTTTTCAGCCCCGGATACGATTTCGCCCACAAAATTTTCAATGGAACTGGGAGGCACATGAAATCCCACATACTGGCTGAGGGACGGCGCCGCGTACAGGACGGTGATTTCCGCTTCCAGGCCTTTCGCAAGCAGGATGGCGTATTCGGCAACCGCTTTGCTGTGTTCGGACAAGTCAACGGCGCAGAGGATTTTTTTGATGGCAGGCATAACGTCCTCCTTTGGGATGGATGCAAACAGGGGGTTTACCTTCCCGTATCTACTATATATATTTCTTTGCACAAATAGACAAGACAGTACAGAGCCGCCGCCCGTTTTTTTTTGCGACGGAGGCAAAAAGGACCGGGCAGATTTTGCCGACTTGTTGTATGATGATTAATTATTTTAATATGATAAAAAGTCTAGATAATTTGGCAGGGATTTTGCTTTGCCTTTTGCGTGTTGCCGAAGCGGCTTTTTTTTCCGGTTTTCGGCGGCAGCAACCTCAACCCTGGGGGCGTTATGAAAATACGCAATGATTCTCTCCAGGCCTTGCAGCAGCAAGGTGAGGCTCGCGCCAAACCAAAGGCGGCCGAGAGCGATTTTACCGCTCTTCTGGCCCGGCAGATGGATTCGGCGCAAAGCATGGAGGGACAGGCGGCGCTGCAGCAAGGCCCCGGGGCGGTTCCCGGAGCGTTGTCGGTCAATGTCGCCGGTCTGGCGGCCGCATCCGCGGCGGGCGAGACTAATGACGCGGCAATGCTGGAGCAGATTTCGCGGTCAATTGATGGTCTTCTGGGCAGGCTTGACGCGTACGCCGCGTCTCTGGCCGCGCCCGGAGAAGCTGATCTGCGCGGGGCGCATTCGCTTCTGCAAAGCATGGACAGCGACATCAAGGCGCTGCGCAACGCGGCCCCGGATATGGGCAGCCGCCATGCCGGTCTGGCCGCCATGGTCAACGAGCTTGCGGTTATTACCACAGCGGAGACCGTTAAGCTCAACCGCGGCGACTACCTCTAAACGGATCGCGCCTCCGATCCGGCACCGCCCTCCCGCGTTGAAATGTGGGGGGGCGCGCTGTTTTCCGGCGATGATCCAAATTGTCGTGATACGTCGTCAGGCTGCGTTTTTTGCTTTGGTCGAATACCATAAGAGTATACTCCCGTCGCAAAAAAAACTTGCCTTCCTCGTCTGACGTCAATTTGAACCATCGCCGGAAAGCCTCAGGCGAAGGGTTTTTCAGCGTTCAGCGTTTGCGCAGGGCGGGCTGCGTATAGACCGGCCCGCCGTAGGTCATGCATTTCAGGAAATTGACCTGTTTGAATACGCTGTTGCCGAAATAAGCGTATTCGAAAATGCAGTCGCTGGCTTGCAATGTGGAATTGCCCGTCACTTCCGCCACGGTCATATGCCGGAATACGGACTTGTCCAGAGTCAGGCGGAAATTCTCGCCCTGCACAATGGGGTGGATGCTGCGCATGGTGCGCATGTTGCGAAAGGCGATGGACCCGCTTTTGCCCGTGAACAGCGCATTGTCCAGACTTGTTCCGTCAAGGACCAGGTTGCTGAAGACGGAATTGATGAACTTTGACTGGGCGGCCAGATTGTCGGCGTCGTTCTCGCAGGTGATCAGCCCGCCGCGAAAGGTGACGTTTTCGAGACTGGCTCCGTCAAAAACGGCGTGGATGAAGCGGCAGTTTTCGAACACCACGTTTTTCAGGAGCGCGCCTTTGCTTGTGGTCCGCATGAACGCGGTATTGTGTAGGGTGATGTTTTCCAGACGCAGCCCGTCAAGGTTGCTGTCCCTGAGCAGGATGCCGTTCAGGATCGACGGATTGGCGTTGATTTCCCGGGCGCTGTACCGTTTGCTGTAAGGGTCGCCGTCCGAGCCGAACCCGACGCAGCCTGACAGAAACAATACCCCTAAGAGGAGAAGGAGGCCGGGTCCGCGGCACATGGTTGCGCTCCTTGATGCTGAATGCACAGTGAATAGCGGATATCAGGCGAAAATACAATCCAGCCCGTGGAACGGGCTGGAAAAAACGCGCCGGCAAAAGACGTGTTTGAAGACAGCTCTCAGTTCATGATGCCCAGCAGGCCGGCCAGCTTTCCGGCGTCGGCGCAAAGAAAGTCGGGCTTGCATTCGCGCAGTCTGTCCGGGCCGTGTTCGCCGCTGGTCACTGCGGCTGTCCTGGTGCCCGCCCGCTTGCCCACCAGCACGTCCATGGGGTGGTCCCCCACGGTCAGAACGGCGCCCGGCGGCAACCGCAGGTTTGCGACGGCTCGCAGCAGGTGGTCGGGGTCGGGCTTCACCCGCGGCACGTCGTCGCGGGTCAGCAGACAAGGGCAGTGTTCGTCCACGTCGGGAAAGACCATGCGCACCGCTTCCGGGCAATTGCGGGTGATGATGGCGAAGGGAAGGCCCTTGTCCCGCAAGGCCGCGATCAGCGGCCGCACAAAGGGGAACAGGGCGCTCGCCCCGGCCGCTTCAATTTCGACTTCGCGCACGGCGGCGAGAGTCGCATCCCTCGCGGCGCGGGCTTCCTGCGTGCCTTCACCGATCAGGGCCAGCAGTTCCATGACCGGCAGGTCGGGCCTGTCGGGCGTCCTGATGTGGCGGGCCATGGCCTCTACAGCCCGGCGGCGCATGACTGAAAAATCAAGGGTCGGCAGCGCCAGCGTGCCGTCAAAATCAAAGACCAGGGATTTGATGCCCTCTTGCGCGTATATGGGGGGCATGGTCAGGGGCCGGGCCGGACAGGGCTTTTTTCCGACGGGATGGCAGTCGGGGAGCCGGGTTGGACAAAACTTTTTTCCGGC
>JAVBRE010000202.1:0-36533 GCA_031548325.1 Desulfovibrionaceae bacterium | reverse complement strand
GGTATGCCGGGTCGTATGGAAAACAGCCCGTTGGCGCGAGTCGATCACGCCGTCATTCAACCCCAAATCATCAACGGTGCGATCAAAGGTATGCGACATGGAGTGGGTAATCATCCCATTTTTAGTAGCTCTTCAAAGTAGGGCCTATGCCGCTGACTTCAGTTTCATGGCCGGGGTAACTCCGCCGATGCCCATGTTTGGGCGCTCATTGTTATAGCTCCAAAGCCACTTGGTGGCAAAATCTTGTATTTCTTCAAGGCTCTCAAAGAGATACTGATTCAGCCAGTCATAGCGCACTGTCCGGTTATACCGTTCAACATAGCCGTTCTGCTGCGGTTTGCCCGGCTGGATATACCTCAAGTGGATGCCTTTTCGTTTGGCCCAGCTTTGCAGCCTGGCGCTGATGTATTCCGGGCCGTTATCGCAGCGGATCTCTTTGGGGCAGCCCCGCCATTCGATTATTTGTTCGAGCGTTCTCTCCACACGTTCAGCAGGAAGCGAAAAATCTATCTCAAGGCCAAGCCCTTCCCGATTAAAGTCGTCGATGACGTTCAAGAGCCGTATGCAGCGGCCGTTTTGAAGCTGGTCGTGCATAAAATCCATCGACCACACCTGGTTCATGGCATCCGGCACGGCAAGGACTTCCGGCTTCTCACGCTTCAAACGCTTGCGCGGCTTGATGCGCAGGTTGAGTTCCAGTTCACGGTAGATGCGGTACACGCGCTTATGGTTCCAGCCGTGGCCTTTGACGTTGCGCAGATACAAAAAGCACAGGCCGAAAGGTAATCCCCCCGAAAAAAGTAGCCTTGGATTCAACCGGTCATTGCAACGCTTCGTTGAACACCTCTGCAGGAGTTCTGAAATTCAAAACTTTGCGAGGCCGCTCCCGGCTGTGTTCCCATCTCCACCTTTTGTGGCTGTCCCTGGCGTCAGTGGGGCAAAAACAGACCTCACACCATCAGGTTGTGCGGGTCCACCTTGCGGGTCAGAATGTCCAGCACATCGGGGCTGGGCGGCTCGCTTTCCACAGCCCGTGACAGATCCAGTGTGAAGCCCGTCTTGTCCTGGATTTCCCGTGGGTTCACACCGGGGAAATACTCCGCCAAATACATGCGGTTATCTTCCTCGCCGAAGCGCAGGACGCCCAGTTCGGTGATTACCGCGCGTGGTCCCTTGTCCGGATCAAGCCCGGCCTTTTCCCTCGCCCCTGGCCCGCCGAGCCAGCCGGGGCTGGTGATATAATCCACCCGCTCGATGAAGCGCCGCGCCTCATGCTTCATAATGATTATGGTGTTGCAATAGGTGGCGATGCCGTTGGCGCCCCCCGACCCGGTGAGGCGGGTTTCCGGCCGGGCGTAGTCGCCGATGCTGGTTGAATTCAGATTGCCGTAAGGGTCGATCTGCGCCCCGCCCAAAAATCCGGCATCGATGCCCCCCGCCCGACTGAGCAGCGGCAGGAAGCCGAAATATCGGTACTGGGGCCAGAGCACCGAAGCCTGCCGGTTGATGCGTAGGTCGGAAACGCTGGTAGGCACTTCCTGCGGATTGCCTTCCATCAACCCGGTTTCAAAGACCAGCCGCGCATTGGGCGCATGGGTGTTCTTGGCCAGAGTCGCGCCGATCAGGGGCAGGCCGGTCCCGATGATATAGGTCTTGCCGTCCGTAACCTGCCGGGCCAGAGCCACGGCCATCATCTGCTTTGTGGTCCAGTTCATGCCGCCTCCCCCTATTTTCTCTTTAATCCGGGCACGTACCCGTATCCTGGATGTACCCGCAGCGCCGCCAGGCGGCTTGCGCCAATCATGTCCATGTAGGCTTCGTGCGTGGGGCAGTTGTCGACATAGGTCGCGATAAAGCGGTCGAATTCTTCCTGCGTGCGGCTGGCTGCGTCGTACTCCCGGTAGAACATGCCGTCGTAATCATAATGCCCGAAGCACTGGGCGGGATGCGCGCCGTGGGGGGCATGCACCACGGCGGCCACGCAAAGGCCGGACAGGCTGTTGCTTTCGGGGTTGCGGCGTATTTCCTCGTCGCTGACCACGTGTTCGCAGGAAACTATGGTGCGCTTCGCGGCGATGGCTATATCCAGATCCTGAAAGGGGGCGCCCAGAAGGCGGCAGGTCCCGTCAAGGCTCGCCATCTGCACGTGGATGCAGGCCACGTCGATGGTCGGCGCCGGTACGCAGCACAACTGGCTGCCGGGATTGAAGGGGTCATCCTGAATGATGAACTTCTCGCGGGGCAACTTGGGATGCAGCGCGCGCTCCTCCCTGGAAATGCCCCACTTGTTGACCAGGTCCGATCCCAGCATGTTTTTCACCGGCACGTACGGCAGGCCCAGGGCCGCCGCATGGTAGGCAATGGTCTGCACGTCCAGGGAAAAGTCGTCGAACAGCAGTTCCCCTGCCTCCACGGCCGCCCTGAAACGGCGGCAGACCTGGGTGTAGCCTGAGTTGGCAATGTACGAAACCATCATGGCCGTCACGCAGCCCGCGCCCACCAGCATATCCACGTCGCCGCCGGCAGGGCCGCCTTCGACATACAAGTTGCGCTTGCGCTGGCGGATGATTTCCCGAACCAGCGCATAGGGCCTCCTGTTGGTGACGAACCCGCCGAAGGCCACACAATCCCCGTCGTGCACGAGTTCGGCCACAGCCTCTTCAAGGCGTCGTATTTTTCCGCGAACTGGTTCGCTCATAGTGCCGCTCCCTGGCTGTTGCCCGGCTCGCCGGAGGAGAGCCTTCCGCCTCTCAGGTATCCGACCATAAGGACGGCGATGCTGCTGGCCACCCCAAGGAAGAGCGGGTCAAAACTATTGCCGATAAATGGTTTGCCAAGCAGGATACAGGCCGGACCGACAATCATGGACCACATGGCATACGAACGCCCGATGCGTCCGGGGGCGGCAATGGCCGCGGTCAGCACGCCGAAGGCCACGGCGCCCCGCAATCCCATGGACATGAAACTCCAACTGAGGATCAGGGACCCCAGATTGCCCGTGCTTACCAGGGCCGCCGCCGCAAGGATCGCCGCCAGCGCCAGGCGGGATACGGTCAGCAACTTTTTGTCCCCGGCTTTTGGATTGAAATAGACCAGATAGATGTCGGCGCAGAACATGGAACTCAGCCCCAGGGCCACACCAGCCGCTGTCCCCACCACGGTGACCAGCAAGGTGGCCAGCACCATGCCCGCGAACAGCGGGGGCAGTTGCTCGAGCACGAACAGCGGCAGAGCGGAAGCCGGATTGATGTGCGGGGCGTTGATTTTCATATACAATCCCACAAGAATGCCGGCGACGCCCACCAATGGGATCAGCGCGGCGCCGGCAAAAACCCCGGACCTGGCCATGCGCAGCGTGCGCGCGGAAATAAGGGACTGGATGTAGGCTTGGGTGGTCAGCACTCCCAAAATGAGAGAAAGCCCCGCGCCGATATCCACTGCCACGCCGCGGGCCACCAGGCTGAAGTATTTGTGCGCCGGCAACACGGCGGCAAAAGCCGACCAGCCGCCTTGCTCGTGCAGGGCGATGATGCCGCAGGCGCCCACCGCGACATAGAGCAGCACGGTCTTGGCCATGCCGACCAAGCCCGCTCCCCAGATGCCGCCGAACAGTACGTAGGCGATCATCAGGGCCATGGTCAGCGCCGCGGCCAGACCGGAAGGCACGCTGCTGACCGAGGTTATCAGGGCGATGCTGGAAAGCACCTGGGAAACGATGCTCAGAAAGCTGCCCAGTGAAGTCAGAACCGTGGCCGTGGTGGCGACTTTTTGTCCGTATTCCCGCGACAGCATCTGCGGCATGGTCCGGATGCCGCTGTCATACAGCGGTTTTGCATAGCAGCAGCCCAGAATAAGGCAGGCGATGCCGCCCCCCAGGGTGAACCACCAGGCTGAAAATCCATAGGCGAACGCCAGTTGCGCCGTGCCGATGGTCGAAGCGCCGCCCACAAGCGTGCCGATGATCGCGCCCGCCACAATGCCGGCCCCCGCTTTCCGGCCGCCCGCCGTGAAATCCCCGGCGGATTTGACGCGGGCGCCGGAATACATGCCCAGCCCGGTGATCAGCAGAAGCACCAGCAATGCGCCGATATAGTGAAGCGGTGTCATGGCGCGGGCCTTTTCAGAGCAAGTTCAGTATTTTTCTGGCTTCCGCCACCGTGGCCACGGGGCGTTCGAACTCTTCCGCCATACGGACGACGCGGCTGACAAAGGTGGCGTTGGATGCCGCCAGTTCTTTTTTTCGGTACATGACGTTGTCCTCGAACCCTACCCGCACGTGGCCGCCCATGTGGATGGCCATGGTCGCCAACGGCAGGTGCCCCTTGCCGATGCCTATCACCGACCAGGTCGCGCCGGCCGGCAGCTTGTCCAGCAGGAACAGCAAATTTTTCGGGGTCGCGGCCATGCCGCCGCGCACGCCGAGCACGAACTGCACATGCAGGGGATGGCGGATCAGCCCATCGTCCGCCATGCGGATGGCGTTATCCAGCATGGCCGTGTCAAAAACCTCGATTTCCGGTTTCACATTGGCCGCAACCGTGGCCTTGGCCAGTTTATCCAGGAAAATTGGCGAATTTTCAAAGATACGCATGCCGAAATTTATGGACCCGCAGTCCATGGAGCACATTTCGGGTTTGAGCACGAGATGGGCAAAGCGGTCTTCGTCCGTCAGCGGTAGGCCGCGGCCGCCGGACGTCGTGAGATTGAGGATGATGTCGCAACGGGCGCGGATCAATTCCACGGTGCGGGCGAATTTGTCCAGGGCCATGGACGGCCCCCCTTCGTCGTCGCGCACGTGGATGTGCGCCACGCTGGCGCCGGCCTGGTACGCCTCGTACACGGCGTCGGCTATTTCTTCGGGGTGCAGGGGCAGGTTCGGATGTTCCTTGCGGCTTGTGACGGCTCCGGTGGTGGCGACGGTGATGATCAGCTTTTCCATGGTGAGAATTCCTTCTTGGTTACACGCTCTCAAGAACAATGGCGATGCCTTGCCCGACGCCGATGCACATGGTGCACAGGGCGTAGCGTTTGCCCCTGCGTTGTAGTTCGCGCCCGGCGGTTATGATCAGCCGCGCTCCGGACATGCCGAGGGGGTGCCCCAGGGCGATGGCGCCGCCATTGGGATTGACCCGCGGATCATCATCTTTCAGACCCAGTAGGCGCAGCACGGCCAAGCCCTGCGCGGCGAACGCCTCATTCAATTCAATGACGTCCATATCCTCCAGGCGCAGGTTCAGCAGGCTCAGCACTTTCTGCACGGCGGGCACGGGGCCTGTGCCCATCACCCGCGGCGCAACCCCGGCGCAGGCCATGCCCAAAATTTTTGCGACGGGTTTCAGGCCAAAGCGTTCACGCGTCGCGGCTCCGGCCAGCAGCATGGCGGCCGCGCCGTCGTTGACGCCCGAGGCGTTGCCCGCCGTCACGGACCCACCGGAAAAAATCGGTTTCAAGGCCGCCAGGCTTTCCAATGACGTCGTTCTGGGGTGCTCGTCCTGATCCACCGTGAGGGTTTCTTTTTTTGTTTTGATCTGTACAGGGCAGATTTCCTCCGCCAGGACGCCGTTTTTTTGCGCCTGCCGTGTCTTTTCTTGGCTGCGCAGGGCAAAAGCATCCTGGTCGGCTCGGGAGATCCCGTAATCTTTGGCAACGTTTTCCGCGGTTTCGGGCATGGAGTCCACGCCGTACCGTTCCTGCATGGCCGGATTGACGAAGCGCCAGCCGATGGTGCTGTCATGTATCTCCGCCTGGCGTGAAAATGCCGCCGCTGCCTTGGGCATGACGAAAGGCGCCCGGCTCATGCTTTCGACCCCGCCAGCCACCACAAAATCGACTTGGCCGGCCATGACGGCTTGCGCGGCGATGCCCACGGCGTTCATGCCGGACCCGCACAGCCGGTTGACGGTGCAGCCCGGAACGGCTTCCGGCAAACCGGCCAGCAACAGCGCCATACGGGCCACATTGCGGTTGTCTTCGCCCGCCTGGTTGACACAGCCGTACACCACATCGTCCACCTGCGCCCAGTCCACCTGCGGCAGCGCCGTCATCAGCGCCCGCAGCGGAATCACCGCCAGATCGTCCGCCCGGACCTGGGATAACACGCCGCCGTACCGCCCGATGGGCGTGCGGAACGACTCGCACAAGAACACGTCCTTCATGCTGCACCTCGTCATAGCCTTGCAAATGACTTCAGATATGTTTGTGAATGAAATCTTTGACGCTGTTCAGAACGCGCAGCAACGCCGCGTCCCGCGCCCCAAGCACGTCTTCCATCCGGCGGTCGGAATAGTCGTAAAAGCCCTTGCCGGTCTTGACGCCGAGGCATCCCGCCTGGGCCTTTTCCGCCAGGCATTCCGGCGGGGAGGAATACTGAGGATATTTGTAGGTGTTGTTTTTCAAATTTTGCAGGGTGAGATCAATGCCCGTAAAATCGTACCGCTGTACAAGGCCCAGAACCATGGCCCTGGGTATCAGGCTGGCCTTGACCGCAAGGTCGAGGTCTTCCGGGCTGATATAGCCGTTGTCCAGCAGGTGGTAGACCTCGTTGCCGATGGCGGACTGAATCCTGTTGATGCAAAAACCCGGCACGTACTTGTTCATAACCACCGGAACCCGGCCCGCTTTGCGCAGAACCGCCAGCAAAAAGGCCACGGTTTCGTCCGAGGTTTCTTCGCCCCGCACTACTTCCACCAGCGGCACGATATGGGCAGGCGCGAAAAAATGGGCGATGGCCGCGTTGGGCAGGCGGCGTTTGGGCATGATGGGAAAGATGTTCAGAAAGGATGTATTGCTGGCGATAACAACGTGTCCCGCGCACAAAGCGTCCAGCTTCGCAAAGAGCGCTTGTTTGATTTCGAGTTTTTCGGAAACGGCCTCAATAAAAAAATCGCAGCTCCGGGCGACTGTTTCAAGATCGGTGCTGGTTTCAATGCGCCCCATGATTTCAGGGATCCGGTCGGCGCTGATGCGGCCGACGCCGGCCAAGGTTTCCAGGCCGGACCGGATGACATCGGGCGCTTTGTCCAGAGTCGGGTCGGGGATGGAATACAAACTGACGGAAAATCCCGCTTCCGCGAACACCAGAGCGAGACCCGTTCCCATGGTCCCTGCCCCCAGTACGGCGATGCGGCGCACGTTGCTCACGTCCATGATGGTTTCCTTTCCGGGCCGGGAAACCCGCGTTTCCCGGCCCGAGGGGTTGCTATTCTTCCTTGAGCATGCCCATGGCTTTCAGGTCGCGCTTGGCGTCGGCATAGCCGGCCTCAACGCGCTTCTGAAATTCCGGACCGGACATGTACACGGCGGGAATGCCCAATTTCTGCATGACATCCTGAAATTCCGGAGTCTTGTGCGCTTCGGCGTAAGCCTTGCGCAGGATTTCCAACCTGTCGGCGGGTACGCCCTTGGGCGCGGCAATGGCCATGTATGAATACAGCGTCACATCATAGCCCTGCTCCTTGCAGGTAGGCACGTCGGGCGTGGATTCCAGGCGCTTGTCGGTGAGGGTGCCGAGGATCCGGATCTCGCCGGATTTGTACAAGGGCAGCACGTCGCCGATGATGGCGCAGGCCACGTCCACGTGGCCGCCAAGCAGTTGCACGTTCAGATCGCTACCGCTTTTCACCGGCATGTGGTCGAATTTGATGCCCTTCATTTCCGAGATGCGTTGCATGGCAAAAGGCTGGGGATAGCCGGAAGCAGCGTAAGACAGACTGCCTTTTTTCTTGCCGGCGGCCACCAGGTCGTCAAGCGTTTTGATGGGCGAAGCGTTGCCCACAAAAATACCATACTGGTACTGAGCATAGGCCAGAATGTAGTCAAAATCGGCGGGGGTGTACGGCACCTTCATCTGATGGGGGATAATGGCCAAGGGCGCGTAGGTCGCAACGCCGATATTGTAGCCATCCGGGCGTTTGCCTTGCAGGTCGATGACCCCTGTGGTGCCCAGGCCGCCGGGTTTGTTGCTGATCGCAACAGGCACGCCGAGATATTTTTCGGCCGCCTTTGAAAGAATGCGGGCGCTGGTGTCTGTGCCTCCGCCGCCGCCGAAGTTGACGCTCAGGTTGATCGCTTTGTCAGGAAATTTTTCCGCCCCGAAAACCGCTGCCGGAGCGATCAGCAAAAGGCACAAAGCAAGAAACCCTACGATGCGGAACTTGATACGCATGACGTTCTCCTGGTTATTAGTATATTCCCTTGCTATGCTGTCTCACTCAACTTGCATGGGCTGGTTGTGCTCCAGCCTCCTCTTGCATCTTTTCTTCTTTATATTTGCGATACCGAGAACGAAGAATTGTGTAGAGCGAATAGGCAGTTATAAGCCAGAAAAATATACAGATATATGAACTGAAGAATATACCGTAACTGCCTTTTGAAATGATAAGCGCTTGTCTGAAATTCTCTTCAAACAAAGGAGAGAGGATGAAGCCGATCATCATTGTGGCCGGAGGATAACGAAACTTGGCCAGAAAATACCCTATGACCGCGAAGAGCAGCATAATCCACAGGTCAACGCTGTTCTGCCCCAGCCCGTACACACCTATGAAACAGAAGGCGATGACCGCCGGAAAAATAATGGTGGTCTTCAACTGTCCGATTTTTGTGAACACTCTGAGAAAGGCGAATGTCAAAACGATCATCAAGAGGTTCGACAAGATGATGCCCGCGTACAACCCGGCCACAACGTCAGGGGCTTCACGGAAAATCAGGGGGCCGGGGGTCAGGCCCTGGATCATAAAGGCCCCGATCAGAATGGCGGCGACCGCGTCGCCCGGTATGCCAAGGGCCAGCAGGGGGATGATGTTGGCTCCGCACACGGCGTTGTTGGCCGCTTCAGCCGCGGCCACGCCATCCAGAACGCCCGAGCCGTACTGTTCGGGGTGCTTGGAGTTGCGTTTGGCCATGTCGTAGCCCACATAAGCGGCCAGGGTGGAACCCAATCCGGGTAGCGCCCCGATGCCGCAGCCGATGCAGGCGGAACGGAAAATGGTTCGGCCATGCGCCAGAAATTCTTTGAGCGAGAGTTGGCTGTCGGATTTGTGCGACGGCGGCGGCAAGTGGCCGGATGTCTTGCCTCTGGCCACGGATTCGATCTGAATCAAAATTTCAGAGAATGCCAGGGCGCCTATCAGCATCACGATCAGGTTGATGCCGCCGCTGAGATACGAAACTCCGAAGGTGAAACGCGGCGTGGAAAGGAAGAGGTCAAGCCCCACGATGCCGAAAAAAAGACCCAGAATGCCGCCGATCATGCCTTTGATAATGGAATCGCCCGAAGCGGACCCGATAATGGTCAGGGAAAAAACCATCAGTACGGCATATTCCGCCGGGCCGAATTTCAACGCGTAGCGGGCAATGGGTTCGGCCACGGTGATCAGGACGACGCAACTGAACAGACAACCGCAGACGGAAGCGAAAAGCGCCATTCTGATGGCTTTTCCGGCCTTGCCGGCCAGGGCCAGCTTGAAGCCGTCCGCCACCGTGGCCGCTGCCGCCGGCGTGCCGGGCGTGCCTATAAGAATGGCCGAGATGCTGCCGCCGAAAGTGCCGCCGTTGAAGGCCCCCATAATCATGGTAAAGGCCTGCACCGGGCTCATGTAATACGTTGCGGGAATAATCAGGGCAATGGCCATGGTCGCCGTCAGGCCGGGGATGGCCCCCAAAACGATGCCGACGCCGACGCCCATCAGCAGGAAAATGAAATTGTGCGGCTCAAGAATTGTCACAAAACCGGAGAGTAACAGTTCAAACATGTATGCCTCCCAGCAACGTTGTGATCACGGAAGCGTGACTTGCAACAACTTTTCAAAGGACATTTTGATGCCGATCGGCAGCAGAACAGATATAAGGACGATCGTGATATAGTTCCGGTGGCCAAAAACATACATGCACGCGGCAATGGCGGCCATGGCCGGGACAAGATAGCCGATCTGGTCAAAGGCCAGAATCTGCAGGGCAATGATGACCAGAGTGATGGCGACCAGCCTGGTTTCCTTCAAGGAAAAGGCGTAGAAATTCTGTTTTTTATTATTCCGGCTCCGATACCCGTCGATGCCGAGGGCGAGGGAAAAAACAAAAAGCAGCCCGCAAAGCATATTGGGGAAATAGCTGGGTGAAACTCCCATTTGTTGTTTCGCAAAGACGATTTCCCTGGGAATAATGACGAAATACAGAAGAAGAGCCAGAATCCCGAAAAAGACAGCGCCGCCAATCTGGGCTTTATACTCCGGAATCTGTATTTGCATGGCATGCTCCTTGTGATGGTGTTCTCCCCTATAACAATAATCGTGCCGTACCTTGCGGAAGCCCTGTTTTCGGGGGATCTGAAATCGGACTATCTCTTTTCGCCCGAATTTCGGAGCAAAAGGAGCATTGTTTTTCGTTTATATGGATGGTAATAAGGATTTATTGGGTTGTTATTTGTCCTAAAAATACAAAAAACGGAGTCCCCATGCTCGCAACAGGCCAGAAACGCAGCATCTTTTTTGTTTCTCTCCGGCAGGATACGGCCGTTTATTATCTGGCTGAGTTACAAGAACTGTTCAAGGGCGAGGTAGAGCTGGCCACGTATTCTTTCGAAGATGAGAGCCCGCCCGCGCCACAGCCTGACGCTACGGTCATTCTGACCGCCGGGCCGGCCAGCTACGCCCGTTGCCTTGACGTCTTTCCAAAGGAAAAATTGTTGCTTTTCAGGCGGGACATTTCTTTTTCCTATTATCTGGACCAGATTTTTTTGCTGCCGCCGGGGACTCGGGTTCTGGTGGTCAACGAAATAGAAGAAGCCTCGCGCGAAACAGTCCGCCAGTTGCAGGAAAAGGGCGTGGATCACGTGGAGTACGTGCCGCACTGGGAAGGCTGCGACACGGACATCAGCGGCATCAATGTGGCGCTTTCGCCGGGTATGTTCCGGTACTGCCCTCCCGGCATCACTGAGAAGATCGACATGCGGCGCCGGCACCTGTCCGTCAGCACCTTTATCGAACTGCTGCAACGCCTTGACCTGGGCCTGGATTATCTGGAGCGGCTGATGGAGTACCACAGCAACCTGCTCTTTCACACGTACAAACGCCTCAGCGAGCAGCACTCCAGGGCCTTGCGCCTGCAAAAAACCCTGGAATCCATCCTGAGCAACATGGCCGACGCCATCGTGTTCACCGAGGACGATCAGATTGTGGAATGCAACCACGCAGCGGAAAAGCTTTTCCGTTGCAAACGTGATTACCTGCGGGGACGGCCGCTTCCGGAAATATTGGGCAGCGAGCACGCCGAGCTGGACATGCCGAACGGATCCAACGTGTTGACCGTCAATAAGGCCAAATACCTGTGTACCCGAACCAATATCACCACCAACCTCAGCCCGGCCAAAGATACGCGGTTGTATACGATAACGGCCGTCAGCGACGTGGAAAATATGGAAGCCCACGTGCGGAAGTTGCTCTATCTGCCCCAGGGCAAAGCAGCCAAGCATCGTTTTTCCGACATCATCGCGGCCGGCGAATCCATGACCCGGGTGGTCGAGACCGCCAAAGAAATGGCCCGATCCCCTCTGGGCGCGGCCATTCTGATCACCGGCGAATCCGGCACCGGCAAGGAACTCTTCGCCCAGGCCATTCATGATGCCTCAAGCCGGGCCAAGCACCCCTTTGTGGCCGTCAACTTCGGCGCCATCCCTGACAATCTGGTGGAAAGCGAACTGTTCGGTTACGAGAGCGGCGCGTTTACCGGCGCGCATAAGGCGGGCAAAAAGGGCCTGTTCGAGGTGGCCTTGCACGGCACCATTTTTCTGGACGAAATCGGAAACGCTTCATCCTGGATACAGGCCCGGCTGCTGCGTGTCCTGGAAGAAAAAGAGTTGATGCGCCTGGGCGGCACCAGGGTCATTCCCGTGGACGTCCGCGTCATTGCGGCCACCAACCGTGATTTGGCTGCCATGTGTCGCGAGGGGACATTCCGGCCGGACTTGTACCACCGCCTGAACGTCTTCCCCCTCAAAATCCCTCCGTTGCGGGAACGGAAAGAATGCATCAAAAAAATGATCGCCTATTTTCAGTCGCATCATGTGCGCAAGCGCGTTTTTTCCAAAGAAGCGGAGGCGTGCATCTATCAGTACGACTGGCCCGGCAATGCGCGGGAACTGAAAAACATGATTGATTTTCTGACCCTGAAGCCAGGCGCCGACACTATCCAATTCGCGGACCTGCCGCCGGACATGCAGACGGCCTTTTCCCAAGCCAGAACCGACAGTGTGCGGGAAGAAGCCCTGCCGCTTTTAACCGGCTGTGCACCCCCTGATGTCCTGTACGCCGTGCTACAGCTTTTCGCGCAGCACGGGGTCCGCCCTCTGGGCCGGGAACGCATGGTCGGTGAACTGGCTCGTCGAGGTTTTCCCTTGGGGGAAGCTCGCTATCGGGCATTGACCACCCGCATGGCTGAACTGGATCTACTGGAGAAGCGCCGGACCAAGCAGGGAACGGCCATTACGGCTAAAGGCAGAATGATGCTGGAGAATCTGAGGAAGGGGAATTTTTTAGAAGCAGCGACTCATCGATAGAACACGCGAAAATATTTATAGAATTTCAATACCAAAAAATCCGACAAGCTTTTGAGAACGATCCGTCTACCTTTTAAATCGGCGGGGTGTTATTCTTTCAGAACCCCAATAGCTTGTTTATAGTCTTGTTTACATAATTGGCTCAATTTCGTTGGACGTAAAACTCCCCGCAACAAGGGCGCTACATCAGATGGGCATCTGCGAAGCCCAAACGACCCTTGCCGGTTGTTCGAGAAGGCCACCAAACAAGCAATAACCCTGATGCAATACTCTGTTTCCCATGACCCAAATATGACCCAAAAGAAAAATCACCATTCGTAACATATTGAAATCATGATCACATGCATGGCATGCACGAAAACGAAAAACTGATGGAAACGCGCCCGATTTTAGTTGAGTGTTTGCTTGGAAGCCTTGCCCCAAACGGATTTTGTGGAACACGAAAGAGGACTCAATCTCTTGATATTCCTTGACTTTCAAGTTAATGGCATTCAAAAGGCCGTCAGTTCAATTCTGTCCACCGGCCTTCTTCATTTTTCGGACGATCACGCTCCCGACCACTTCAAAAGACACGGTTTTAGGGCTTCTTGAATGGACAAGCAGGGCCTCTTGGATGGCCTATTTTGCTCCGGTTTGGTGAGGCATGATTGGCTGCGTATACTGGCAGACGAAACCGGTTGTGTTCCATAGATATTTGCCGCAAAAGAAACCATGCAAAACGAGCACGCCAAGCGTATGGGTAATGATGCATCTACTGGCGAAATAACGCTGTTTGCCGAGGAATCAGCGTATGGTCACAGGCGCGTGGTGGAGCAAAACGGCATCCGTCGGCTCTTGTTCGGCAAGGGAAGCAATGCAGAAGAGGAAACCGCTTTACTGCTTGCCGATCCTGACATTTCAATTTTTGAATACCCGCGCCTTATGTTGTCGGCTTTGCTGCTACGGTCGACAACCAGGAACCTTCTGCTGGCGGGGCTTGGCGGGGGTTTTCTGCCTGCAATCATCAGACGGCACAGGCCGGATATTCATGTAACAGTTGTTGAGCTGGACCAGCTTGTGGGCACTCTGGCTGAAGAATACTTTGGCTACACGCCGAATTCTGCCAATCCTCTTGTCATACAGGATGCCAGAACATTTCTTGAAAACTGCCAGGAGAAATTTGACCAGATCTGGCTGGATGCCTTTGACGGCGAAACGATCCCCGCCCATCTCGCCACATATGAATTCCTGGAGCTGTGCAAATCTCGCCTCGCCTATGGCGGGGTGCTTGCGCAGAACCTGCATCTGGAGCATTCCCGCTATTTTTCGCACCTGGCTACAGCCACAGAAATCTTTGAATCTCTCTATCTGCTGCGGGGCGCAAGCAATGAAAACGGTGTGCTTTTTGCCATAAAGGGCGCCTCGCAACTGGAACCGCCCAAGAAAGCTTTCGCACGTGGCCTGAGGCGGTATGGGCACTGGTTTGGCGGCGTCCATCTCAAGGCTGAAACGGCAAAAGCCATATGTACTTACCACAAAGACACGCGGGCCGTTCTTTATGATGCGGATATATAAAGTCAAACCCTGCTGCCAGTGTTTTCCCCCACTCCTTCAAAAACTCGGAAAGACGACCTTTTGCCGAGGGTCTATAACCATCTCGCGGGCCTTGAGACTGTGCTTGCTCAAGGAGACAAGAAGGTCGGCGGCTTCGGTTTGGTGTTTGTCAGCACAAATTGTGTATCATGGGCATAAAATATGCGGTACAGTTGTCCAAAATGGGAGGCAGACCTATGAAAACGGAACAATTTCGGCGGATGCATGATGACGCCGGGTTTATCGCGGCCCTGGACCAGAGCGGGGGCAGCACACCCAAAGCTCTTGCCCAGTATGGCATCCCTGAGTCGGCCTATTCCGGCGACTTTGCCATGTTCGACATGGTGCACGCCATGCGGACCAGAATCATGACGAGTCCCGCTTTCAGCGGGGAGCATATCCTAGGCGCCATTCTCTTCGAGAACACCATGGACCGCATGGTGGAAGGCCAGCTGACAGCCGACTATCTCTGGAACAAGAAGCGTATCATTCCTTTCCTCAAGGTGGACAAAGGCCTTGAGCCATTGAGCAATGGGGTTCAACTGATGAAATCCATCCCGGACCTGGACACACTCTTGGATCGGGCCGCCGGGCGGGGCATTTTCGGAACCAAAATGCGCTCTGTTATCAAGGAAGCCAATCCTTCCGGCATCAAGGCGGTTGTCGAACAACAGTTCGAGGTGGCCAAGCGCATCGCGGCGGCCGGATTCGTGCCCATCATTGAGCCGGAAGCAGACATTCACAGCCCTGACAGGCAGCAGATCGAAGCCTTGCTGAAATCCACTGTGGAAGCCGCCCTTGCCGCCCTTGCCCCCAACGTGAAGGTCATGTTCAAATTCTCCATTCCGGTGGTAGATAACCTCTACCACCAACTCACGAACGACCCGCACGTGGTACGCATCGTCGCCCTTTCCGGCGGCTACAGTCAGGCCGAGGCCAACGAACGGTTGGACCGGAACAACGGGCTCATTGCCAGCTTCTCCCGTGCCTTGGTCGAAGGCCTTTCAGCCCGGCAGAGCGACGAGGCATTCAACACCATGCTCGGCAACTCCGTGAAGGCCATCTATGCGGCGTCGACGACCTGAAGGTACTCACCTGTTCGTTAACAAGCTCCTGAGAAGGACATTCTTCCGGTAGCCTGACCTCTGTCAGATAGACCACGTGCGGTTTAACTGGTTCCGTAGCTGACGGGGCCAGATACTTCGAGCCTTCGCCGGTCAATATCCATTCGGGGTTAGCCCCTTTCGCTCTCGGGATAGGGTCACGGTGAGCGTCTCCCGCAGGCCTTGGTTAAAAAATCGCGTTCCACGGTAAGCTGGCCGATCTTGGCATGAAGCTCGTGCAGCTCTTTTTTTTTTGGCCTCTTCCGTCTTAATTTCGCCGGAAAAGACGCCCGCCGCTGATTCCTTGAGCTGCTTCACCCATTTATGGATGAGTGTCTGGTGAACGCCGAACTCTGAACTGAGTTCAGCAATGGTCTTCTCTCCGGAAAGAGCGGCCGGGGCCACCCTGGCTTTGAAGGCGGGGGCATGGTTCTTTCGTTTGGACACGGTCGTACTCCTTTGGTGTCGAGTAGCGATCATACCTGTCCGATTTTGGGGATCCACTTCTAAAGGCCTTGTCGCCGCCGTCGCCGACGCGCAGGGCAAAGCCTTTCAAATCATCATCGAATTGGTTATACCGTTTGCCGGTGACTTCCGGCTTCTTGACAGAGGTTTTCGTCAGTTTCATGTCTGCCCTCGAAACCCTTTGATTGCCGGCGCCGTTCCTTGATTATTTTTTTGGGGCTAACACCGGACTACACGGCTGATACAAAATGGGCAAATCCATGCCGAGTTGGATATGATAACTAGATGAAAAAGAAAGACTATAAAAAATGAAAAAATATACGCCGTCAGAATTGCGTTCAAGAAGCCCTCAGTTCAATTCTGCCCGCCGCCAGGAATTTAAAATTCTCTAAATATTAGGGGGCGTTTTTGCTGTTGATTTTAGTTCAGATTCTCCAGCAAGCAAAAAACCAACTGACACATCGTGATAACTATTTTATGCTCGTGGCGATAAACTGAAAGATCAGCCTGGAGGACAGCGTTATGTCGAATTGCCAATTTACCGATAAATTATTAAATTTGAAAAGATCCTGCTATAAACGCACTCTTGAGCTACGCGGCGCGCTTTTTCCTGAATTCAAAATACTTAAGCAACTTTTGTTCTATGCCGGGACACCCCTAAAAGCTGCCTCCAACACTTCGCGTAGTTTGATCATTAATTATCAAGCTCCGTTAAATACTCTTCTTGCAAGCCTTTGCGACAAATACGGCTCTGATAAAGGAGAACTCAGCCCTGACAACAACCCATACCCTTGGCATTCACATACGTATACCGACTATTATACGCTTCTTTTTTACAAGCACCGTGAATCGATTCAAAATGTCTTTGAATGCGGAATAGGCACGAACAACCCTGCGCTGAAAAGCAATAGCGCAGCAAGGAACCCCGGAGCTTCCTTGCGTGTGTGGAGAGATTTTTTCCCTAACGCTGAAGTTGTAGGGGTCGATATAGACAAAAATATTCTTTTTGAGGAAGAAAGAATAAAAACATATTGGATAGATCAAACTTCGCCAGAAATAATCCGTGAATTTTGGGACAAACTTAACTGTAATCCTTTTGATATTATGATTGATGACGGGCTTCACACTTTCAATGCAGGCAAGTGTCTTTTTGAAAATTCGATCGACAGGCTGGCAGATGACGGTATATATGTGATCGAAGATATCGATTATAGCGATCTTATCATGTACCAAGATTACTTTAAAGAAAAAACGGAATATTATACCGAATCTGTAATGCTATTTGAAACCGGAAGCAAAAACAGTGATAACAATATACTAACAATTAGAAAAATTAAGAGATAAATTACTTTCACTAGATGTAGAATTTCAACGCGTTGTTCACACTTGCCTCATTTCGAGTTGCTGTTGCTTGGCGCTCCAGCTTTACCGATTTGAGGCAGGATGAACAACGCGTTGAAATTCTACATTCATTCTTTTTATAATCTGCTCACAATCAAGGTTTCAAGCAACCGTTCCCATACGCCACGATCGCGCCAGCGAATGAAGCGCCGATAGGCACCGCTCCAGCCGCCAAGATCGGGCGACAGATCCCGCCAGGCGTTCTGTGCGCATAGCCCAAAAAACTGCGTCTATAAAAAACGCCGGCTGCCCTGCACTGTGCCGCCACAAGCCCCTTTGCGCCAGGCAAAAACGGCTCAAATTTTTTCCCGACCGGCATCAGCAATGTCGTGCCATCTATGTGCGGCTGCCGGCATGGAATCCTCGCTTATGAATGAAGACAAGCGAAGTGTGCCACAAAATTACATTCCAGACAATCTTGTGACTACATTATCCGGGATCAGTCCCGGCATGGTCAATCTGCGACGGATTTTCTGCCGCAACAATGTGGAATACGCGGTTCGGGTTATTCCGGACCGATTACATTCGCAACTGCTCTCTGCGTATGGGCATATCCATCTCCATCGAACTATTCCAGAAATGTCGCGCTATTTCGGCTTGTACGGACATTCTTTTTTTATTTTTCTTTTAGCTATGTGTGGAAAACGTTTTTTTCACTATACGATATTCATTACCCTCTTGCCCACTCTCAAACTTGTTGTATACTGACGCGAAACTGAAGCGTTTCAACTTTCAAATTATCTGTGACGATGAAATGCTCTACGTTGAAAAACAAAGTGCAGCAATGCTCGCCAGATTAGCGCAGGCGGGCTTTGCCCGCCGTTAAGCGACAGCCTCATAGTGAAACTGTTCTGATAATCCTTATAATTTACATAGTTAAATACCGAAAGGTATACTGAATCCAAATTGCTTACGCATTTGCGTATACGCAGGCGGCTCGCCCGCTTGCCTCATGCCGAGTGGTTGCTTTGATTAAAACCAGTCCAGTGGCGGATCAGGCAAGAGAGACATTTCAAAAAGCAGAAATGCAAGGAGGCAGCGCGAATGGGAGCTTTACAACAGTTTGACGCCTTGGCGGAAAGTCTCAGCGGGTATGTCTGGGGAATCTTCGGCATCATCCCCCTGCTCCTTTTCACCGGCATCTTTTTCATGATCGGTTTAAAATTTCTGCCTTTGCGGAAGCTCGTCCCGGGCATGAGGACGATGTGGCGCGGCCGCAAGCCCGAAGAAGGGCATGAAGGCGAACTGACCCCCTGGGAAGCTCTGATGGCTTCTCTGGCCGCCACCGTGGGCACCGGCAACATCGTGGGCGTGGCCACCGCCATTTACTTCGGCGGACCCGGGGCCGTGTTCTGGATATGGGTGACGGGTTTTCTGGGCATGGCCACCAAGTACTGCGAAGCCACTTTGGCCGTGCACTACCGGGAAGTGGCATCCGACGGCAGTTTTGTCGGCGGCCCCATGTACTACATTAAAAACGGCCTGGGCAACAACTGGAAGTGGATGGCGACCCTCTTCGCCGTTCTGGGTTCGGTGGCCTGTTTCGGCATCGGCAACCTGACCCAGGCGAACGGCATCACCGCCAACGTCGTCAAGATGACCGGCGTGTCGCCGAATCTGGTCGCCATCGTTCTTTTTGTCCTGTGCGCCGTGGTCTTTCTTGGCGGCGTCAAGCGCATCGGGTCCGTATCCGGCAACCTGGTGCCCATCATGTGCGTGATTTACGTCATCGGCGCCCTGATCATCCTCATCATACACATCGAAAAGCTGCCCGGCATCTTCGGCATGATTTTGGGATCGGCCTTTACCGGCGAAGGCGCCAAGGGCGGCCTTTACGGTTCTGCGGTGCTCATGGCCATGCGCTTCGGCTGCGCCCGGGGTCTGTTTTCCAACGAGGCCGGTCTGGGCAGCTCGCCCATGGCCCACGCCACAGCTATTGTCAAACACCCAGTCAAGCAGGGTCTGCTGGGCATGATCGACCCCTTTCTGGACACCATCGTGGTCTGCACCATGACGGCCCTGGTTATTCTGGTCTCCGGCCAGTGGCAAAATCCGGAAATCACCAACGCGGCCGTCCTGACCAACATGGCATTTGACAGCACTCTGCCCGGCGGCTTCGGCGCCTGGCTGGTGACCATCGGCCTGGCCCTATTCGCCTTCTCCACCATTTTGGGCTGGGGACTCTATGGGGAACGCTGCATAACCTACCTTTTCGGACGCCGCGCCTCCAGGCCCTTCTACCTGGTCTTCACCCTGATAGTGCCGGTGGGCGCTCTGGGCGGACTGAACTTTGTCTGGAACTTTTCCGACCTTTTCAACGGCCTGATGGCCATTCCCAACCTCGTCGCCCTGTTGCTTCTGAGCCCCGTGGTCTTCAAGCTGACCAAGGAGTATTTCGACGACCCGACGAACAAGGACTGATCCCGTCCCGGCTGAACCTGAGGGGCTTCGGGATATTTTCCCGAAGCCCCTCTCTCGTGTTTGGCCTTCGGTGCGAATGAGGTCCGTCCTCCCCGTTGACACCGGTCATTAATTTGTGTCATCATTTCATGACACTGCAATTGCGAGGTGATTTATGGTCCAATCCGCGCCCTCGATGAAAGCAAAAATGGATCGGTTCTGCGAGAAGCTCTTTGATCATATCCAGGTGGGGCTTATCGCTACATATAGGGACGGCACCATATGTTTTATGAACGCCTCATATGCCAACATGTTTGGTTTTGACAGGACTCGAGCCATTGGTGACGATATTTGCCGATATTGTCCTGCTGCCGCTATTTTGGAGGTCATGCGCACAGGTGTACCGCATAAGCATGTGAGTTTTTCGTATAATGGCCTCGAAGCGCTGGTTTCCCGCTATCCTGTGACCGATGGCGATGAGATTATCGGCGGTTTTGTGGAAGTGTACTTCCGAAACATAGGGGAACTGCAGGTATTGCTTTCACGGATAGATTCCCTGGAAAAGAAAGCTTCTTATTTCGAGCGGCGCGCCCAAGGTCTGCCCAGCGCCGAGTTCACTTTTGACAATATCATCGGCGACAGCATCACGATGCAGACATTGAAGCAGCAAGGCCGCAAATTTGCCAACAACAGCCAGCCGGTGCTTATAACGGGGGAAAGCGGAACCGGAAAAGAACTCGTGGCGCACGCGCTGCACGCCGCAAGCCCACGAGCCAACGAAGTTCTTGTCCGCGTTAATTGCGCCGCCATACCCGCGGAACTCATGGAGTCGGAACTTTTCGGCTATGAAGAGGGCGCATTTACAGGCGCGCGACGCGGCGGCAAAGTCGGGAAATTCGAACTGGCGGACAGAGGCACGATATTTCTTGATGAAATCGCGGAAATCCCCCTTGCCATGCAGGCTAAACTTCTGCGTGTTCTCGAACAATATGAGATTCAGAAAATTGGGAAAAAGTCTCCGGTGTTTTCAAATTTTCGCCTTATTGCCGCCACCAACAAGGATCTGGCGCAGCTTGTCCTGAATGGACATTTTCGTGAAGACCTGTACCACCGCCTGAGCATTCTTCAACTACGCATTCCTTCTCTGGTGGAGAGGACGGAGGATATCCCCCAGTTAGCCGCCCACCTTTTGGATAAGGTTGAAGGGCGAGAGCGGCATGGACCGTTACGCTTTGATCCGAAAGTCATGGAACTTTTTCAGAATTACGCCTGGCCGGGCAACATACGGGAATTAAAAAACGTTCTTATCTACGCCTTGTTTTCTCTGGATCCAGGCGCCGAGGTGATTAGCGCCCGCAATCTGCCCCCACATCTTACAGGAAAGAATCCTGCGCCCGCGCTGGTCAGGTTACATGCCGCAAGCGGCGATTTGAAAAAGCGGCAGACGCAGATTGTCACCGAGACCATTGAGAACGCTCTCGGTTTATGTCTGGGCAACAAAACCCGGGCGGCAGCCCATTTGGGGATTTCGCGAAACGAATTGTATCGCAAAATGCGAAAGCTCAGAATCGAAGCGTAGGAGCTGTTTCTGGCGCATGCCGCCTCAGCAGTCTTTTGACGCGGCGCTTTCATGCATTTCCTTGTCCGGTTGCCCGCTTCCATGACCCAAACTTTGGACTGTGCGCGAAGCCCTTATTTTTCGCCGGGCGCATGGCGCTGTTCCGCAGCTCCGGGGGGAGCGGGACTGCAACAAGAATGTAATCATTCCGCCGCAACTGTAATCAAAGCATTACATCGGTAATTATGCAATTTATAAGAAAAAAAATGCAATCTCACCGAAAAAACTGTCTGCCCTCCAGTTCAAAACAGCATCCCGCCATTTCAAGCTTTCGACTACAACAAAACACCGGCCGTATCCCTGCTGATAAAATATTTTATATTTCAGCAAGATATCCCATATCACCCGCCTAATTCAATCAAAAATCCGTTTGCTGCCCGCCTGTAAATTACGTTGCCGGCCTTGGGCAAGCACTTGCAGTCCTATCTGTAATTCGCTGAAATAACTCATATATCCCAAAAGAAACACAACTAGCACGTTCTTTGCAATATAGGAGCAGGCTGTGGCTGCTATAACTTCTCAAAGCAGCATCCCTATACTGGAAAAAGAGCGGAGTACGTCATTATGAGTGCAGAGCGACAAACATGTTTTTTGCCAAGAGAGAATTTGAAAAAACGTGAACTTATTGAACTTGATGCATGCACCCGCTGTGGAGAATGCATACAGATATGCCCTGTTCAAGAAGTTACTGATGATCCAAACATATCTCCCCCTGCAAAAATACATGCATATAAGTCGATGTTGGACGGAAAAGGGTCATTGTTGCACATCTTGACAAGTACAAAACCCAGTAAAGAACGCATGCACGAACTACGCGAAGCCGCATGGAAATGTATTTTATGCGGATCATGCGGAGAGGTATGCCCTTCCGGTATTGACTTGAAAAAGATGTGGTGGACCATGCGCCGCGAGATAGGCGAGTCAAGCGTGGGCGCCCCTACTCCGATGCTTAACGGACCTATTGGGAACTATAAAAAATTTACCACACCCTTTCCCTTTCCGCTGACTGACAGGTACGAGATTTGGTGGCCGGAAGGGGTTGAGGCCGGAAAGACAGCCGATATCGGTTACTATGAAGGCTGCGGGTGCAGCATAGACGCCCCGCAAATGGCCGAAGGCGCTGTTCGATTGATCAATTCCATAGAGCCTTTCACTATGCTCACGCCGGATAATTCCTGGTGCTGCGGCTTTCCGCAACTCACGGGCGGCGCGGATTGGAACATGATGGTCGAGCTGGTGGAGCACCTGGTTTCAAAGGTTTCCGAAAAACGCGTAAAACAGCTTGTCGTCTCCTGCCCCATGTGCGTGGATGTCATAAAATATCTTTGGCCGTATTTTTACGGGCGGAAACTGCCCTTTGATGTTGTCATGATTCATGAATATTTGGAACAGGCCGTCAAGAGCGGAAAACTGCGGTTCAAAAAAGAAGCTAAAGATATTGTAACCTATCACGACCCATGCGCCATGGCGCGCCCTATGATGGGAGAGCCCATTATTGAAGCGCCGCGGGCTGTTCTTCAGGCGGTGCCCGGCCTTGAGTTGCGGGAAATGGGCAGAAGTAAAAATTTGGCCCGCTGTTGCGGCAGCGCGGCCGGCGTCAGAGCCATGTACCCCGGCATATCAGTTCCCATCGCAAAGAATTTGCTTATGGAAGCCGCGGAAACAGGCGCAGGCACCATGCTGACGAGCTGCCCCGTCTGTTATCTGGTGCTCCAGCCCCGGACGCACACTTCGCCGGATCCTGCATTGGATGATTTTCGCCGATTTGACGCCCCGATCCGGGTCAACGACTTTACGCAATACCTGTCAAGACTATTGTGAGGACACCATGGCTTTATGCACGCTCAATCTTGGAAAAGTCGATCCCCAGGAAAAAAAACTGCTCGACTCAATGTTTTTTCATCCTATAGATAAATATAAGGATGATGACGGTAATATAACTCTTCGATACGGAAGCGGAAGTGAATGTAAAGGCATCAATGACTTTGATGAACAATGTCTTTCTTGTCGATATATTCCACCATTTGTACGCAAAATAGTTGAGAGGAAAAATATTGTTCACCACTTATTATCATAACCAGACTTATAATCATGTTTGATATAATAAAAGACAAGCATTAATGCATCAAGGAGTGCTTTGCAATGATGCCGACTTCTTTTTGGGGTGTTCCTGCGGGAATGATTTATATGTTTTACCTTGCTGTTGGATTTTCATTGGCCATATGCTTGAGTGGTCTTATCTCTACATTTTATAATTGGAGCAACGGTAGAGATACCGATGACGTTCTTTATGGGAAAAAAAACTTTAACCTGCTGCTCTTGAGTATCTTTAAAACATTTTCAACAGATGTTTTGAAAGGAAAACGTGTTTTTTTACGCAACAAAACACGTGGAATTATGTTTATATTTCTTGTTCCGGGATTTTTAGTTTTATTTATTGGCACAATCATGCGCTCTATCGATGCATGGGGTTTTCATTTTTTGAAAGATTTTATATGGAAAATATTTTCATTTACCCTGGATATAACTGGATTAATGTTTATCATAGCAATGATTTACTACATTGCCAGATCACATACCACACCAGACAAAAAACAATTTCGCGTCAAAATTGATCTTATTGTATTATACATTTTGCTTGCCATTGCTTTCACCGGATTTTTTGTTGAAGCGATCAGGCTTTATGTCGCGCGTCCCGGAGATGCCATATGGTCTCCGATAGGCTTGCTCTTCAGCGTACTTATACCCGGTTCGGTTTCACAAGATGCAATGGGCAGGATCTATCCCCTCGTCTGGTTTATTCATGCCATGCTGTCACTGTCATTTATCGCCATGCTGCCATATACAAAATACATACACGTATTTGCCACTCAAATTACGACATGCCTTGCAGGCAGTTCAAGGAATAATAATTACATAGCTAAAGAGTGGGTATGCACCGAAGAGATTAATAAGCATATCGCCTTAAAACAAGAGCAACCAACCCCTCCGACGGGGTGCTGAGTTTGACCGGGCGGCATTGCCGCCCGCCGTCACAGACAAAGACCGTCTCCGGATTGCATCGGGAGGCGGTCTTTGTCGGCGTGATCTGTCAGGGCAGCGTTAGCAGGCGCGCTGAACCGGCGAAAAGCGCGAATTACGAAAAAAAACCCTTCACGACATCCCGCACCATGCCGAGCAGGCCGCGCGGGGAACCTGGTTCGTGTGCCGCAAGAGGGCTTTTGCAGTTTGCAAGATGGGAGTTCAAGGACGCGTTTCTCGGGCCGGAACTTGTTTGCCTGCTGCGAACAACAGCGGACAAGCGTACTCCTGAAAGGACTTCTCCCAAATCCTTTGTTCGGCCCAGCGTTTTCTTGACGGAACTGATGTCCAGGCCCTGGCGAATACACTGCAACAGAAGGCCGGGATGGGCCGGGTCGTTGAGGCCGACTGCCCCGATCAGCTTTCCGTTGTCCAGAACGAGACTGCGGTACCAGTGCGCGCCCCTGTCGCACGCGACCAACTGGTCGTCGCCTTTGTCCACAACCCCCAGCGAGTATACTCGATGGCCGAAAAAGCTGAACAGGTTGGTGCGTATATCGCCCGGACCACTTTTTTTCTGACCGCTCATGTTGCTTCCTGCCACATCTCCCTGGAACACTGCGCTTTGCTGGGTGGGGTTGAGTCCGTTTCCTCCTTCATGAAACAGCGGAGCCTCGGCAACATCCCCTGCGGCATAGATATCGGGGAAATTCGTCCGCATCTCATGATCGACGATGATGCCCTGATTGCAAGCGATTCCCGCGGCTTCCGCCAGTTCTTTGTTGGGCGTTATGCCGCTTGACTGCAGCACAAAACCCGCGACGACATCCTTGCCGTCGTCTGTCCGCACACGGACCCCTTCGGGCAGTTGCTCCACCTCGGTCAAACTGACGCCCAGAATAAACCGCGCGCCTTGGGCTTCATAAATGCCCTGAACCCAGTGGGCCAGGGTTTTATCAAGCTGCCGGGATAAAATTTGCGGCGCTCCTCCAGCGCTGAGGCCGCGCTGAATTACAGTGGTCTCCAGCTTTTTGCGGATCATGAATTCGGCGGCCTGCAACGCTGTGGCGCCCGCGCCGACAATAATGCCCGAACGCTTAACCGCGCAGAACTGCTGAAAAAGGCTTGCGTCGTGAATGGCCCGCATGCTGCACATGGGCGGTTCGCCCGTGAGCTTCGCCCGCGTTGCGGCAGGTCGCGCGCCCGTGGCGATAAGCAGTTTTTCATACTCAATGCTCGCCCCGCTTTCCAGAACGATAGTCCGAACGGCAGGATCAAGCGAAGCCACGGGGTCATGCAGCAGTTCGACAGAAAGGCGATCAAAAAAAATTTTGTGCCGCATGGGCGCGCCGGGTTCGGCCGTCTTGCCTTTCACTATGTACATGAGGCTCATGGGAGAATACGGCAGATGTTGTTCGCGCATCAGAATGGTGATTCGGCCATATTTATCCGCCCGGCGAATGGCCTCACACGCTTGCAGGCCTCCGGGGCCGGCGCCTATGATCACATACTTGCTTTTCAACATCAAAATCTCTCCGCCCTGGCCCTGAAAGCCGCGACACTAACGTTCAATGTACATGCCGTATCCGCGGTCGATAAAGCCTTCGATGATTTTGGACATGAAACCCACAACACCAAAGCTTAAAGCGTGCATGATGCATTTGCTGACGCAGGCAGGCTTCATCCCCTGGGCGACCCTGTCCATGCAAAAGTCGCACTTGATCACGGAATTATTAATGTTGTCACGAACACGTAATCCTTTTCCACAAGCCAAAAGGCATAGCGAGCAGTCAATGCACCGCGAATTGTCAATAACGACAATGCCGTTAGGCAAGACCTCGTTGGCGTCAACCGGACAAACCCCGACACAGGGGTGCTCGTCGCATTGGCAGCAGCGGGTTGAAAAATTAAAAAAAACAGGCGTATTGTCAGAATCTACGGCAAACTGACGCGTAGGATTGATGCGCAAAGAGTCCTTGCGAGAAAAACGTATTGAGCAGGCAACTTCGCAAGAATGGCAGAGAATGCATCGGTCCACGTCCACAAGCATGGTCAGCGATTTTTCCGGCAATTGCAAAAAATCTTCCATTGAATCAGCGCTGATGGACTTGCCCATATACACTATGCTCATGGCTTTTCTCCCACTCCACGCATCTCTTTGCAATGATCTTCTGCTCCGGTTTGCTCTTCGGCATTTTGCGTGTACCCGGGCGCGGCGCGATGTAAAGACTCTGCGCCCGGCGCCGCAAAAGAGCATTCAGAGCTGTCAGGCGGGCGCGCTCCTGCTGTAAATTTTTCTACTTGCACCAGACAGGTAAAGTACGCGGCATTTTCACCAAAATCCGTAAGATAATCCGCAGTAAGAAAGTTCGCGCATCCATCATTCACTGCCCTGCCCTGATCAAAAGAAGTCGTTCCCGCGCCGACTTTGCGCGAAATATGCACAAGAGCCTTGATTGACCCCCTGTCATTATAAATACGCACCCAATCTCCATCTTCTATATTGCGGACCTTGGCGTCGTCAGCATTGAGATGAAGTACCGGCTCAGGACAAAATTTGTGCATCAGCGGGTTTTTATAATCCATACTGTGCATGCTGAAAGCCGAATGCGCCGTAATAAAAGACAGGGGATATTTTTGCGCAAGATCCGGTGTCCTGATGTGGCTTTCAAGAGGCTCTTCATAATCCGGCAAAGGATTGCAGCCGAGCTCCTTAAGGCGATCACAATAAAATTCAACTTTACCCGATGGCGTCTTGAATGTTTTGTCAACCCAGGAAACATCCGGGTACTTTACCCGCATGGGCTGTTCCCGCAGCCCCTCGACGGTGATATGTTCCGCGATGGAATGGTCCTTTTCCCTGTTAATGATAGCTTTGACCATCTCCATATCATCTTCCGGAAAGGCCTCGCCAAACCCAAGGCGCAGAGCCAGTTGCCTGAAGATCCAATAATCGCCCCTTGAACCCGGCAGAGGCTCCATGGTCTTTTGCTGAATCTGCATATATGGGTGCCCATAGGAAATGCCGACGTCATTTTGCTCAAAAGAAGTGGCTGCCGGCAGAATGACATCCGCAAGCTTCGCGGTATCCGTCATAAAGGGGTCCATGACCACAGAAAATTCCAGATCCGGGTTGAGCATCGCGCGTATGAATTTATTGCTGTCCGGATTCTGCGTTACCGGGTTGGCCGCCCATATGAACAATCCTTTGAGGGGCGTGTTCTTTTGCTCCAGATGGTGACCCGCTTTCACCACCGGGATGGTCGACTTGTTGATATTTTTTTCCGGCATGCGCATTTCGACATTGTAAGAACGGGGATAGGTAAACCTGGAGTTGGGGTAGTCAAGCCCCCCTCCCGCGCGGCCGAGGTTTCCCGAAAGCGCCACAAGCGAGGATACGGCCCTGAATGTTTGCCCGCCGTTGGTATTGTGCTGAAGCCCCATGCCCACTTTGATGTTGGCCGGTTTGGTGAGCGCATATTCGCAGGCGACCTCGGTTATTACATCACGCGATATGCCCGTTATGCCTTCGACAACCGCGGGCGAATAACGGGATACCAGATCTTTGAGCGCGTCAAAGCCGTGCGTATGGTTGCTTACAAAATCATGATCATAGAGATCTTTTTCTATAAGCACATTCATGAACCCCAAGGCAAGAGCGCCGTCCGTGCCGACCCGCGGCTGCAGGCAGCGATGCGATTTGTTCGCTATTTCAGTCCGCCTGGGGTCAATGGTGACGAGTTTTGCGTTATTCGCCTCCATGGCTTTGAAAATGAGAGGGGTAGTGTGAATGTTGGTGCTGGTGACATTACGGCCCCATACTATAATATATTTGGACCTGAGAACGTCATGCGGATCATACCCGAAAGATTCGCCGTAGGTGTACTTGACAGCTTCATGCCCCGCGTTGGCGCACAGGCTTCCGCGCAAGTTGGTCGCCCCCCCCATAAGGTTGAAAAACCGAAAAGGGACCATATAGTAAAACATTCCGAAGTGGGTTCCCGTACCCCAATGATACAGGATGCTGTCCGAGCCGTGCGCGTCTTTCAGCTTTTTAAGCCGGTCCGCCACATAATCCAGCGCTTCACCCCAGCCCAGCTCTTCCCATTGGCCATCGCCCCTGCGGCCTTTTCTTCTCAGCGGGCTTGTAAGCCTGCCCGGATGCAGCACCCAGGATACATAGGCTTCGCCTTTGGGGCAAAGGTGCCCCTTGGTTATGGGGCTTTGCGGATCACCCGCCACCTCTGTCAAGCATCCATTTTCCACAGTGGCCAGGATACTGCAACTGTCAAAACAGTCTCTCGGGCATGCTGTGCGGATAACTTTTTTCATATTATTACCTGAACAGTATATTGTTTGATAAACGGTATCGCCATTGACAAATGGCGATACCGTCAGTCACATTCTATCTTATTGATGCATTACTGTATTGCCTCAATTTTAACCATTTTTTTTCGTAAAAAGCCAGACATACGGCAACAGACAAGCCAATCATATCTGTATATCCTTCTGGAATAAACATTAATAACCCTGCAATTCCCCAAATAAAACGTCTATATATCGGCAATGGGGTTTTGAAAAATCCTGTGAATCCTACCACCATGCAAATTATTCCACAAACAGCGGTACAGAAAGCCCAGATTATATGCAGCGGCTTGCCTTGCATAAGAAATAACTGGTTATACACAATAACGAAGGGCAGCAGGTATTCCAAAAACCCGATGCGGCAGGCAAGAACCGCCGTCTTGACGGCGTTGGCCTTGGCAATGGCCGCTCCGGCAAAGGCCGCCAAAGCGACCGGCGGCGTGATTGCCGACAAAATCGCCCCGTACAGCACGAACATATGGGCCGCCATGGGTTCGACCCCCATCTGGATAAGGGCGGGACATGCGGCCAATGCGGCGATAATATACGCCGGAGCGGTAGGAATGCCCATTCCGAGAACAAGGCAGGCAAGCAAAACGAGAACCAGTTGCAGGAACAGGTAGCCTCCTGAAAACTCCATCAGCATGCCGATGACAGCCATCCCGAGGCCGGTAACGTCCAGCACCCCGACGATTATCCCCGCGCATCCGCAGCATATGGCTATCTGAATGCCGTTTTTGCCCGCATCAACGAAACAATTCAAAAAGTCTATCGACTTCATGCGGGTGCTTTTTCGCAGCATATTGATCGCGACCAGGGCGTAAACCGAGTACAGCGCCGCCGTGAACGCCGTGAAGCCCATGACCAGAAAACCCACCAGAACGATGATCGGCAGAAAAAAGGGCCAGCCCGCGGAGAAAGCCGCCTTCAAGTTGGGGAGATCTTCGGCTTTCAACCCTACCATCCCGGTCCTGAGCGCTTCAAAATGCACTGCCGCAAAAAGAGCGATATAGTATAAAAGGGCGGGAATCAGCGCCGCCTTACAGACCTCGAGATAAGGGACCCCGAGAAGTTCGGCCATGATGAATGCCGCGGCCCCCATAACCGGCGGCATAATCTGGCCGCCGGCCGAAGCCGTCGCTTCAACGGCGCCGGCAAATTCTGGCCGGTAGCCGGCTTTTTTCATCATCGGGATGGTAAAGGTTCCCGTACCGTAGACATTGGCCACCGCAGAACCCGATATGCTGCCGAAAAAGCCGGAGGCCACGATTGCCACTTTGGCCGGCGCTCCTGTGCTTTTTCCGACCAAGGCCAGGCTGATGTCTATAATGGTGCGCGACCCGCCGGTGAAGGCCAGAAAGGATCCGAATATAATGAAAATAAATACATAGGTGGCTGAAACACCTGTCGGCGTTCCAAAGATCGCGTGCGGCGTCATGAACATGTGGTCAAGAAAGATGAGCACGGGAGGAGATTTGATGGTGAAAGGATAGGGCAGGTATGATCCGACAAATGTATAGACTATGAAAAAACAGGCAATTATCGGCAAAGCCAGGCCGACAACCCTGCGACTGACCTCAAGCAGCAGCAAGATGGTGGCAACCGCCATGGCAATGTCCGCTGTCGTCATGGGGTCCATGTAGAACTCACGATAGGCCATGCGCTCAAAATTGAGCAGCATGTAAATTTGTATTCCCAGAGGAACAAGCGCTATTACCAAGTCCAGACAGCGGGTTGCGGTTGTCTTTATACATGTAAGAGTCGGATATACGATAAACCCCAACGTCATCAGGGTGTACAAGTGAATTACGCGCTGTTTGTAAGCCATCAGAGATCCGAACTGCGCCGTGTAAAGATGAAACAAAGAGATGGACACGCTCAGGACGCAAATTAAAATCCCGAAAACAGTTTCAAGCGGAGGCCATACTATTTGACGATCTTTATTGGCACAGGATAAAACCATTTGATTTGCATCCATGCTATTCTCCTATGATTCTAGATCGCCATATCGATATTATAATGATAATAATGTTAAAGAAAAATTGTGTAATAAAGTTTTTTATATTTTAACCGCAAAACTATCATCGTCATCAAGCAGAATATAGTTTTTTGTATTTACAATTTATTTACTCTTGATCTTTAACGCAAGGGTTCGGCGTAATTTTCGAATCATAGAGCATACGCCTGGCACTCGCGTTAAAGAACGCATCTCTGTCGATTCGGGCTATTGTATCCACCCTTTACTCTTGTAATAGCGTTCGGCTGCCTTGTGCAAAGGCAAGGGCATATCCTTGGGCATATTTTCGGGTTTAAAGCTTGCGAAAGCCGGATGGTATTTACGGTACGCGTCAACGTTATCCGCTACGGCTTGAAGAATCGCTATCACCTGGTTGTCCGGCATTTTTTCGGAAACGAAGTTTAAGCCCGTATCTTCGAGACAGGTATGCGGATCAGGGATTCCTCTATATATTCCACCAGGAATGACCCCCGCCTTAACCCCGAATTTCTTTTTGGCGACTTCGATAAGCTCAGGCTCTATGGCGACAAATTTCATGTCTCTGACCTGGGTAAGGTCCAGCAGCCAGCCGATTTTTTCCAGCCCGATGGCAAGCAGTCCGTCCGCGTGACCGTCCTTGATCTGATCCACCGCATCGTTCCATGAAATAAAATTGACTTTGCCCCCCCAGCTTTCAACTTCTTTCCAGCCGGCCCCTTTGGATTCGAAAAGAGTGCGAAAAATAAGCTCTGTGGTGTTATTTTTGCCGTTGGTGCACCAGCGTACAGGTATTTTCTTTTCAATAATCTCGCCAAGGGAATTTGCCGGAATATCACTACGAACCATTGCAAAATAATAACTTTTATCTTGAGATGCGAATAAAGAGCGGACAGATCCTATTTTTTGGCTCGGTGTTGCTTCTACAACTTTAAAAGAAGCTGCGCTTGATGTTGCAATATCAAGTTCTCCGCGTTCTATCCGCGAAAGGTTACCGATCCATCCGCCAGGCACGGTATTGATTATTAAACGCGGGAATGCTTTTTTCGTTACATCACTGACAGCGGTCATTATTATAAATCCGACCCCGCCGATAGAGCCGCCTCCCGCTTTGACGATGCCGGCAGTATCGGCCGGCGCTTTGACCTCTGCCGCTATTGCTTTGGATGATACACATAAAGAAATAACCATGAGAGGAATCAATAAAAACAAACGGCTCTTCTTCATAACCCCTCCACTGCACAGCTAAAAGGTACATTGTTAATCGCGTTTAATGCTGCAAACATGCTGATGGTTTAGTATGTTGGCGCTACCCCGGTGATTATGCGCCAGGAAATGGAACCTGACGGGAACTGTGAGTGGCTGTTTCTCCATGTTTTAGCTATCACGGCCGTCAAGGCTTTATTGATGGAATATATTTACCTTAACCATAATATGCGAAGAGTATGCCAATATGCATTCAATAGGCTTCTGTAATAAAATTCAATATTTCAATATATTAGACAGGCAAAGTTCGCTCGCCATGATACACCCCGGCTTGTTCCGGATCTCAAGTGTAACAGCCAAATACCATTTTTTCAGGTTATCTTTATATATTACATGATTATGTATACCCATATCTGTAATTCATTCATTACAGGAAAAGGGGTGCATGCGTTACACTTCGCGTGGCGCGGCCCGTGCAGGCCCAACGATTATGACCGCCCCGGTTACGCGCCTGATATGCAGGTCGCCAAAACGGACGGCTGCCGGCCACAGCCCCTTCGGCGGCGAAAGACCTTCCGCGCCGAAAAAATCCGCGAATGCGGTATGGGGAGAATTGTATCGGTGACGGCCCGCGGCGCGCTTGCCTGCCGGCCGAATGACGTGGGCCTATTCGACGAATGTGATCTTTCCGGCCGCGCCCAGTTTGCCGTCGGCAATGATCACCGCGCCAAGGGCGCCCATTTCCAGGCCCTCGCGCAGCGCCCGGTTGATGTCGTCCGCCGTGCGCACCCGGTTGGCCAGGGCGGTGGCCAGGCTGTCCGCCAGACAGGCGTCTTCGGCCACGACGGTGACGGCATCCGCGTCGCCGAAGCTGAGCGAATGCCCCAGACGGCCGGACGAAGTGCAGACCCCCATGCCGGAGCCTTTCCACGCCTCTTGAACGCTGATCCTGACCATACCTATCGGCGAGGACTCCGCCAGGATGCAGAATATCTGAGGCGAGTCGCAACGCATGAAAATGTCGCCGCCGTTTTCGACCATCACTTCCGGCGTGTGCGGCAACAGCGAATGTCCCACCCGGCGGGCCACAGCCCCGGCGACAGCCGCCATGGGGCCCACCCCGCCCTGTATGCCGGCGGCAAGCATGTCGCGGACAATCGGCGGCGCCTGTTCGTCGTCATTCAGCGGGATCAGGCTGGAGATAAAGTCCGGACGGATTCTGCCGTACGCCTGTATCTGCCCGCGCAGCGCATGCACCGCTTCAAGAGTCCGGCTGGTCAGATCCCGGTGCGCCGCGATAAGCAGGTCCGTTTGTTCAACCCTCACCCGAAACCGGACCGGCAAAGCGCTGCCCGCAGAAAGCAGGCGGTAGTCTTCGGAACTCACGCCATCCGCCCGTCCGGCATGTCCGACCTGTAAAGGAACCGGGCCGACGGGGGGCATTTGTCACCACCACCGCACGAGGTCGGTTATTTCGCGACGCAGCCGGACGAATTCCGGGTCTGTAATATCACGCGGATGCGGCAGGTGGTTGGCGAACACTTCCGCCTTGATGCTGGTAGGCTTGGGCGTGCAGACCAGGATGCGCTCGGACAGATAGACGGCCTCTTCCAGGTTGTGCGTGACAAAGATCGTGGTCTGCTTTTTGCGCCGCCACAAATTGATGAGAAAGTTTTCGATATGAAAGCGGCTGCTCGTATCAAGCTGCCCGAAGGGTTCATCCATAAGCAGCATGTCGGGATCGGTGACAAAGGCTCTGGCGATGGCCACGCGCTGCTTCATGCCCGCTGAAATCTGGCTGGGAAAATAGTCTTTGAACTGCTTCAGTCCGGTGATGTCGAGGATTTCATTGACCTTTTCGGTGATTTCGCTTTCAGGAACCCCTTTGATCTCCAGCCCTATTTTTACGTTGTCCCAGACCGTGCGCCAGGGCAGACAGGATGATTCCTGAAAGACAAAGGCAATATTGTGCCGCTTGTAATCTATGGGCTCATTCTCAACCGTGACTTCTCCCTTGGTGGGCGGCAAAAGGCGGGTCACCACGTTGCATAACGTAGTCTTGCCGCAGCCGGTGGGCCCCACGATGCACAAAAATTCGCCGTCGTAGATGTCGAAATCAAGCCCGTCCAACACCACAAGGTCGCCGAAGTGTTTGGAGAGATTACGGATCTGTATTTTGCTTTTGCGATCTTCCATGTCCCCTCCTTACTCGACCACTTCGCATTCCGCGGTGATCTGGGCGCGCACTTTCAGAAAATCGGCGTCCGTCAATTCTCTGGGGTGCGGAAACGAAATCACGTGCTCGGCCTTGATGGTGGCCGGCAACTTGGAAAGAACCAGAATGCGCGAGGCCAGATACACGGCCTCTTCAATGTTGTTGGTGATGAAGACCACGGTCTTTTTTTCCTGCTGCCAGATGCGCATGATTTCGATCTGCATGAGATAGCGGGTCTGGGCGTCCAGATGACCGAAAGGCTCGTCCATGACCAGCAGGTCAGGGTTGGTGGCGTAAGCCCGCGCGATGGCCACCCGCTGTTTCATGCCGCCGGATATCTGGCGCGGGTAATAATCCTCAAAGCCTTCCATGCCGACCAGCTTGATGACCTCCCGACCGCGCACGTTGGCTTGTTCCTGGCTCTGCCCCTTGATGACCAGCCCCATGGTCGCGTCTTCAAGCATGGTGTACCAGGGGATGCAGGAAGGTTCCTGAAACACGTACGAGATGTTGTGCCGATCGGGGTTCACTTCCTGTCCCTGCAACGTGACGCTGCCTTCCTGCGGCTTGTCGAGACCGCACAAGAGGTTGGCCAGCGTCGTCTTGCCGCAGCCGGTGGGACCCACGATGACCAGAAACTCGTTCTCTTCGACATGAAAGCGTACGTTGTCCAGAACCGTCAGGCCGCCGAAACGTTTTGTTATATTCACATCAAGCAGGTGGTGGCCCATGTTTCCTCCATTTTCATTCCTGAAAGCCTTCTCGCATACACAGAAGCTCAAGGCCGGATTTTCCCAGCCGGTCAGTCAATGGAGACTTCGGATCTCCAGCGGAAAATCCGCGCTTCCACCAGGATGAAAATTTCGTTCATCAAGAAGCCTATCAGGCCGATGACCAGCATGCCGACGATAATTTCGCTCATGCGCATCAGTTCCGCGTATTTCAGAATCAGCCTGCCGACCCCGACCATTTCTCCGCCGATCATTTCCGCGGCCACGATGCACATCCAGGCGACGCCCAGGCCGACGCGCATGCCGGTGGCGATGTCGGGCAACACCGAGGGAATGACGATTTTGCGGATAATATAACCGCGCTTGGCCCCAAACACCTTGGTCACGTTGACGTGCACCGGGTTGACCCGCGTGACGCTGAACAGCGTGGTGATGAAAATGGGAAAGAAGGCCCCCAGCCAGATAAGAAACACATAGCGGCTGAACCCGACCAGAAACACGATGGCCATGGGGATCCAGGCGATGGGAGGAATGAAGCGGATCGGCTCAATGATGGCGCGCGTGCGGCTGTACAACTTGGGCCACAGGCCCATGGCCAGGCCGAGGGGTATGCCCAGCAAACAGGCCATGCCGAAGCCTGAAAAAATACGCAGAAGGCTGGCCCAGATATGTTCCCAGAGCATGACCCCTTCAATGTCGCCCTTGACGTTCAGCTTGATAAACGCATCAAGGATCGAGGACGGCGACGGGAAATAGGGAGAATTCTGCCATCGGGAAAGAATGGTCCACAACACGCCGACGATGAACAGGCTTAAAAGGTTATAGCCGATGCTTTTCCAACGCTCGTGCCGATTGCCCATGCTGCCTCCTGCGCGCGAATCCGCGCGTCCGGTTGTCGATCCGGACGCCGCGCGGCACGTTCTTCGCGCCGCGCGGCGCCGCTTTTTCAGCCGCTGTCCGCCTAGCGGGGGGCCTTGGTTTCAGTCAACTGCTCAACAAGTTCCGGGCGGTATATGTCCGCAACAAAGGCATCCACCTGATCCGCCTTGACGTTGGTTATCTTGTCCGTCTCGATGAGGCCCACAGCCAGGCTTTTTATGCTCGGCATATCGCAGTATGGCGGCATGGAATACTGCACGAGCTTGATCGCCTCGCGCACGATGGCCCCGTCCATGGCCGTGGCCTTGGCCATCATGCCCATGGCTTCCTCCCGGTTGTTCAAAAGCCATTTGTAGGCGTCGAGATAGACTTTGACCACGGTTTTGGCTGTTTCGGGGTCCGCCTGCATGGTCTTCACCGTGGTCACCAGAACGCAGCACTGGTGACCGGGACGCATGTCATGCGAAGTCAGAAGTTGGTGGCCGTACCCCAGGGCCACAGCCCGCGTGGGGTGGGGCGCCCAGGCGCAAAAACCGTCAATTTCCTTTTTCTGTAAAAATAAAGGCATATCGGATACTTTGATGTTCATGCGTCTGATTTTGATTTTGTGGTCGGCGGCAAGCTGGGCCACCATGGCGTCCTGCATGGAGCCCACGCCGGGGGTGCCGATTTTTTTGCCGTCCAGATCTTTGACTGTTTTGATGGAATTCTGAACCACCAGGCTGGAACCTTCCGTATTGCTGCTGGCGAGAACGGCGACTTTAATGCCCTGGGCATGGGTGATCATGGCCGGCACAACGCCGGTCACCCCGTAGTCGATTGCCCCGGCGGCCATGTCCTGCATAAAATAACCGCCGGCCAGATACTCGCTCCACTTGACGGTGTACCCGGCGGCTTCCAGCATTTTGCGCTCTTTCATGACCATAAGGGCCGCGCCGTGTATCTGGTCTGCGACCAGATACCCCATGCGGAGTTCCTTCGGGGCGGCGGAAACGCCCGAAACCAGGCCCAGTGTAA
>JAVBRE010000178.1:0-24948 GCA_031548325.1 Desulfovibrionaceae bacterium | reverse complement strand
ATTGATTCTTTCCGCATCGCGGAAAGGATCAATGCCCGATGCGGGGTCAAGGGGGCTCAGCCCCCTTGCGGGCTGTGGGGCGGAGCCCCGCTCCCGTTATTTATACCCGTCCAGAACGGCCTGCAGTTCGCGCGTATCCACTGGCTGGGCGGCCAGGGGGCCTTTGGCCAGCATGGGGAAGTGGCTTTCCATGGTGGCAAGACCGTCCCGGCGGTAGATGACGCCCAGCGGTATTTCCTCGTCCCATTTTTCCGCCTGGGCCAGGGCCGCGAACTTGTCCGTGGGGTCATAGCCCTGGGGCAGCGGTTTGCAGCGCTGTTTGTACCAGGCAAAGGTGTTGTACTTGTTGAAGGACACGCAGGGGCTGAGAATATCCAGCAGGGCGATGCCGGGATGCTTGACGGCCCGGCATATGAGTTCGGGCAGGCCTTCCTTGTCGCCGGAAAAACCCCGGCCCACCATGCTCGCGCCCAGAGCCACGGCGGCGGCGACGGGATTGAAGGGCAGGTTGTTGACCCCGAAAGGCTGGGCCTTGCTCTGAATGGCGGAGGTGCTGGTGGGGCTGGCCTGGCCCTTGGTCAGACCGTAGATCCCGTTGTTGTGGGCCAGAATGGTGATGTTGAGGTTGCGGCGCAGGGCGGCCAGAAAATGATTGCCGCCTTCGCCGTACAGGCAGCCGTCGCCGGATTCGACCAGCACGGTCAGTTCCGGGTTGGCCAGCTTTGCGCCGGTGGCCACGGGCAGGGCCCTGCCGTGCAGGCCGTTGTGGACATTGACCTTGGTGTAATGGGGGGCTTTGGCCGCCTGGCCGATGCCGCTGACCATGAGCACCTTTTCCGGCGGCAGATCGCACATGGCCAGGGCTTTTTTGACGGCGACCAGCACGTCGTGGTTGCCGCAGCCGGGACACCAGGAGGTTTTGTATTCGCCGTATATTTTCGGATCAAGCATGGAAGTCCTCCTTTTGGAGGCGCTCGACGATATAGCGGGCCGTCAGGGGCAGGCCGTCGTAGCGCAGCACTTTGCCGTGCACGGCAAAGCCGGTTTCACCCCGAATAATCCTTGCCATCTGGCCGGTGCTGTTGCTTTCGGCCATGATGACGCGCCCTGCGGACCGAAAGCGGGGCAGAAAGTCATCCGGCCTGAGGGGCCAGACCTGGGAGAAATGGCAGACAGCCGCGCTTGCGCCTTCGGCGCGCAAAAGGGCCGCGGCTTCAAGGGCCGCCCCCAGGGCGCTGCCCCAGCAGACCAGCAGGGTGTCCGCCTTTTCCGGCCCGCTGAAGGCCGGGGCGACGGCGTCGCGGACGAGGCCTTGCAGCTTGGTCATGCGCTTGTCCTGCATGCGGGTCCGCAGGGGCAGGTCTTCGGTTATATGGCCGTCCGGGGTGTGCTCGTGGCTGTCGCAGACCACCAGGGCCTTGCCCGCTCCGGGCAACAGGCGGGGAGATACGCCGTCCGGGGTAAAGGCGTAGCGTTCGTATTTCGGGTCGTCCGAAGCTTCGGGCAGGGCCACGGGCGGCATGGACAGGTCAAAGGGCGCGTTTTCGCGAAAGGAGTCGCCCAGATACTGGTCGGTCAGCACAAAGACCGGCCCCTGGTATTGTTCCGCCAGGATGAAAGCCCGGCGGCTGAGGTCAAAGCACTGTTCCAGGGTGCCGGGGGTCAGAACGGCGCGGGGAAATTCCCCGTGCCCGGCGTGCAGGACCAGATCAAGGTCGGATTGTTCGGTGCGGGTGGCAAGGCCCGTGGCCGGGCCGGGCCGCATGGCCACCACCAGGACGAGGGGGGTTTCTGAAACTCCGGCCAGGCTGACGCCTTCGGACATAAGCGCCAGCCCGCCGCCGGAGGTGGCGGCCATGGCCGGCGCCCCGGCGTAGGAAGCGCCCAGCGCCATGTTCACGGCCGCGATTTCGTCTTCCACCTGCTCCACCACAATGCCCATGCGCCTGGCGGCAGCGGCCACGGTCAAGGGTACGGAGGTTGCGGGCGACATGGGGTAGAAAGCGCAGAATTTCAGACCGGCGGCCATGGCGCCCAAGGCGACGGCCTCATTGCCGTGGACCATGACGTTGGTGTTTTTGGGCAGGCCGGGCGGCGAAAGCGGCGCAAAGCCGGATTTTTGTCCGGCCGTCCAGGCGAAGGCCGCTGCCAGGGCTTTTTTGTTTTCCGCCAGCACCTCGGATGTCTGTTTGCCCAGAAAAGCGGCCAGGGCGTTAGCCAGGTCGTCCTGCTCCAGACCCAGCAGATGCCCGGCCACGGCCAGCAGTACGGTGTTTTCGTGACGGCCCAGTTCCTTGACCGGCACCCGGATTTGCCGCGCGCCTTGGGGCAGATCCGGCAGGGCCAGAGCCGTGTCGCTGACGACAAGGCTTTGGGGCGAAAGATCGGCAAAATGCACGGCGCTGCCTTCGTCCAGGGCGATCAGCAAATCGATGCTTTCCTGGGGCGCGTGCTCTATGGCGCTGCCCGTGCGCAGGGCGAAGCTGTTGTGGCCGCCCCTGACGCGGGATTCGTAGGTCTGGGTCACATGCAGGGCGTAGCCGCTCCGTACCAGAGCCTTGCCCAGCACCTGGCCGATGGTGGCCAGGCCCTGCCCGGCTTCGCCGCCGATGCAGACGTTGATGCTTGTGGTGCTCATGCCTGTCTCCTTGTGGCGGTTACATCCCCGGCGTGTATGCGAAGCTGCCCTTGACCTTGCCCGCCGCGACCCGGCCCACGCCGGGCGCGGGCAGATGCGCCCCGGCCACGGGCATCTTTTTGTGGCTGGCCAGTTCCATCAGGGCGACGCGCGCGGCGATGGCGCCGGGCACGTCCATGTCAAACGTGGCGCAGATCTTGGGGTCGGGAAACTGCAGGGCGGCCGCGTGCACGATATCGCCCCAGAACAGCATGCGCTTGCCCCCCGAATCGAGCAGAAAGGCCGTATGGCCGGGGGTATGCCCCACGGCGGGCACGGAACTGATGCCGGGCAGCACTTCCGCGCCCAGGGCGAAGCTTTGTATCTTGCCGTCATACAGGGCGAAGTTGGCCTTGATCAGCTCGATGTTGCCCTTGCGGCCGGGGTTCTTGGCCAGGGTGTCGGGGCTGAGCCAATAGTCCTTTTCCGGCGCGCTGACCAGAATTTGCGCTCTGGGGAAGACGGCCTTGCCGTTCCAGGACAGCCCGCCCACATGGTCGCCGTGCAGATGGGTGAGCAGCACGTGGGTTACCTCTTCGGGTTTTACCTTCACGGCATTCAGCTTGGCCAGCATCTGGCTGGCCGGATTTTCCGGTTTGCCGTAGCCGCTGTCCACCAGAATGGTGTTGCCGCCGGACTTGATCAGAAAGACGTAGATGGAAGAGGGCGCTTTGCCCGTGGGCGCGAGCTGGCGGATTTTTTCAGGGGCGGCGCCGCTGAAAATGGAGGCGTCCATCTCACGCTCCACGTCCTGCAGGGAATACACGGTGGCTTTGCCCACCTCGTATTTTCCGGGTTCGGCTCCCGCCGCCTGCGCGGCGCGGCCGGAAAAAAGCAGCAAAGCGCAACAGAGTCCGAAAAACAGCGTGATTCTCATGGGAACTCCTTTTGTGGAAGCCGGTTCATCTTCATGAAAAGGGTGGAAATTATCTCCCGGCAAAAAAAAGTCTCTGCAATTTTTTTACGGAAGTATGCCCCAGCCGGTCCAGGCCTGCCAAAGGGCGAGTCCGATCAATACGGCATTGTTCAGGCCGTGGGCGACGGGCATCCAGGCGGGCCTGCGCGCCTTGACCGCGTCCATATGCCGCCCGGTGGCGTAACCGAAAACGGCGAAAGCGGCCATGAGCAGGCCGGCCCAGGCGTGGACGCCGGTTATGAAAAAACCCATCCAGTTCACCCGGACGACAAGGATGCCTATGAGCGTACCGACCAGCCAAAGAACAAGACCCCAGCCGCCGAAGCGCACATGATCTTTCCAGGCGAAAGGGCCGCGCCGGCCGAAGTGCGCGGAAAGCACGCGCGGCGCGGCAAGATACAGCGCGTACACGGCCACGGCCGTGGCCAGAGCCTGGCAGAAGGGGTGAATCCAGTATTGCAGCATGAAGCCTCCGATCAAAATGCCGGCCGCCCGGAGGCGCGCTTCCATCCTGTGCGGGACGGAGGCTTTGAAACCGGGCGAAACGTGTTCGGGATACTACAAGAAAATCATCCTGTCCGCCAGGATAAGCAGCATGGCGGCGGCCAGAGCGCCGTCCGCGACTTCGGGCCGCAGGACCGCGCGGCTGGGCCGGCCGCCGAAGGGGCCGGAAAGAAACAGATCCGGCAGAGGCAATCCGGCAGCCGCGTAAGCGGTCCTGTCTTTGTCCACGCGCAGCAGAAAATGCGGAATCTGCCAGAGCACATACAGCCCGTAAAGCCCCAGGGCCAGGGGGTCGAAAAGCTCACCCCCCGCGCCGGTCCAGCCCAAAAGCGGCGGAGTGGCGCCCGCCAGCGCGCCGGGCAGCAGGGCCAGGCCGCTTTTGCGTTTCAGGGGGGTATACAGGCCGTTATAGACCAGCGCGATGGCCGGAGCCCAGCAGGCAAGGGCAAGCCCGCCAACGGCCCGAAGGCAGAGGCAGGCCGCCGCGAAAGCGGCCGCGCTGATGACGAGGGCGGCGGCGTCGCGCATGCGGCCCGAGGGCAGCGGGCGGTTTTTTGTGCGGGGCAGCAGCGCGTCGCTGTCCTTTTCCTGCACCTGGTTGCAGGCGGAACAGGCGGCGGCCAGCAGAGCCGCGCCCAGCATAAGAAGAGCCGGGCCGGACTCCGGCCGGGGCCGGACCAGCAGCCAGCCGTAGGCCGCCGCGCAGGCCACCATGAGGGACACGGGAAGTCGCAAAAGTTGCGCCACGTCGCGCAGGATGGCGACAAACTGAACCGTTGTCCGGTTTTTCATGGTTTGTCCGCCGGCGCCGCCGGTGCATTTTTCGCCGCCGGGGCATCCGGGTTGAGGGATTTCAAAAATTCCATCATGCTGCTCATTTGTTCCGGCGTAAGATCCGTATAGGGCGGCATGGTGTTGTCGTAGCCATCCAGAATTTTCTTGGCGGGATCGACAATGGATTCATGCATGTACGCTTCGTCGGCCGTGATTTTCCGCGTTTTGCCGGCCTCGTGCACGGTGACGGTGTGCCCCCAGGCTCCCTTGAAGGTGGGGCCTACGCCGGGGCTGCCGTCCAGCGAATGGCAGGAAAAGCAGCCCTGGGCTTCCATGAGTTTTTTGCCCGCTTCCGCGCCCGCGCCTTCTTCGGGCCGGTTCAGCCAGGCCGTGTAGGCGGCCTCGTCCACCACCCGGATAAGGGTGAGCATTTCCGCATGCTTGTCGCCGCAGTATTCGGCGCAGAACACGTCGTAGTCGCCGGGCCGTTCCGCCTGGAACCAGGCGTAAGTCTGCATGCCCGGCACGGTGTCCATCTTGATGCGAAAGGCCGGGGCGAAAAAACTGTGGATCACGTCGCGGCTGGTCAGGGTCAGTTTCACCGGCCTGCCTGCCGGCGCCATGAGCACGTTGCTGTGCTTGCCGCCAGGGTAGGTGAAGCTCCAGGACCACATGCGGGCGGTGACCGACACTTCCAGCGCGCCGGGCGGCACTTCGCGCAGGGCCTTGTAGCCCACCCAGCCGTAATAGAACAGGCCCATGACCATGAGGCTGGGGATCAGGGTCCAGATGATTTCGGCCGTGGTGTTGCCCCGGATGTCCTCGGCCACGGGATGGCGGCTCGCCCGGTAGCGCCAGACGAAATACGCGGCCGCGCAGGTCAGGCCGACCAGCATCAGGGCGGAAAACCCGAAAATCAGGTAAAAGGCGAAGTCGACCTTTTGCGCGGGAGAGAAAGATTCAAGGTACATACATCATCCCATGCTGTTTTGCAGGTAGCCCATGTTTGCCGTCAGGCAAGGAGGGCAAGATTTTTGCGAAGGGAGTGTACTCTTATGGTACTCGACCGGAGCAAAAAGCGCGGTCCGACGCGGCATCACGGCAAACATGGGCTACCTGTACGCTACGTCAAAAAAGGTGAAGCCTATGGCAATGGCCAGAAGCGTGACCATGGTCAGGACCATGGCGATGACGGTTTTGCTGGCCCAGCGCAGATGCATGAAATACAGCATCACCAGGGCGGCCTTGGCCGTGGCCACCACAAGCGCCACGACCACGTGCAGGAAGATGAAATGCATGTAGGCCACGGCCACGGTCAGGGCTGTCAGGGCCAGCAGCGCGGCATACACGTACCAATTGACGCGCAGGGGAACGATATGGCTGCCTTCGTGCGAAGTCATGGTCATACCACCAGGTAAAACAGCGGAAAAAGGTAAATCCAGACCAGGTCCACCAAATGCCAGTACAAGCCTGCATTTTCCAGAAAGGCCGGGTTGTCCGCGTTCACGCTGCCGACGGAAATCTTGTGCAGGGTGAACAGAATGACCCCGGACCCGATGATGACGTGCACGGCGTGCAGGCCGGTCATCAGATAATAAAGATTAAAAAAAATCATTTCTCCGGGCGGCAGTTTCAGCAATTCCGGGCCCTGGGGATAGATGCCCTCATGGATATGGCTGCTCCACTCAAAATATTTGACCAGCAAAAAGGTCAGGGCCAGCGCCAGGGTGACGAGCAGCCGGCGCTGCGCCGCCCGGCCGTTGCCCTGTTGCAGGGCCGTGACAGCCAGCGCCATGGACAAACTGCTGGTGATGAGCACTACCGTGTTCAGCGCGCCGTGGGGGCGGTCAAGGCCTTGGCCGGCCAGGTGAAAGGCGTCCGGGTAGCGGTGCAGGTACACGGCGTAGAGCAGAAAGAGCCCGCCGAAAAGCAGCACTTCGGTAAACAGAAAAAGCCACATGCCGATGCGCGGCGTTTCCGCGTCGTGGGTGCGGGCGTGCTCATTCATCCGGCTCTATCCCCTTGTAGTCATAGGGTCCGCGGATGTTTTCCGGTTCCGTGAGAAAGTTGTGGTGCGGCGGCGGCGAGGGGATGGTCCACTCCAGAGTGGCCCCGCCCCAGGGGTTGCCCCCGACTTTTTTGCCGTGCCGCATGCCCCGGATCAGGTTCCAGAACATGTAGAGCATGGCGGCCGCCAGAATCCATGAACCGACGGTGGATACAAGCTGGGTGTGGGCGTACTCGGCGGGATAGGTGTAGTAGCGCCGGGGCATGCCCTGCAATCCCGCGATGAACATGGGGAAATAGAGCAGATTGAAACCGATGAAAGCCGCAAGGCAGGAGCGGTTGGCCCCGCGTTTGTCGTACATGCGGCCGTAAATTTTAGGAAACCAGTAATGCATGGCCCCGAACAACGCGAAGCCCAGGCCCCCGAAAATCACGTAGTGAAAGTGCGCGACCACGAAATAGGTGTCGTGCACGTGCACGTCCGTGCCCGCCGCGCCCACGATGAGGCCCGTCAGGCCGCCGATGGAAAAGAGAAAAAGAAAGGCCAGAGCGAACCAGAGCGGCGGCTCCAGATGAATGCTGCCCTTGTACAGCGTGGCCACCCAGTTGAAGACCTTGATGGCCGAGGGAATGGCGACCACAAAGGTCAGAAAGGAAAAAATCAGCACGGCCGTATCGCTCATGCCGGAAACGAACATGTGGTGCGCCCAGACCAGCGACCCCGCGCCGGCGATGGCCAGGCTGGAAAAGGCGATGGCTTTGTAGCCGAAAATGGATTTGCGGGCGAAAACAGGCAGAATTTCGGAAATGACGCCCATGGCCGGCAGAATCATGACGTAAACCGCCGGGTGCGAATAGAGCCAGAACAGATGCTGGTACAAAATGGGGTCGCCCCCGCGCGAGGGATCAAAAAGCCCCACGCCCAGCATGCGTTCGGCCATGATCAGCAACAGCGTTATGGCCAGCACCGGAGTGGCCAGCACCTGTATCCAGCCCGTGGCGTACAGGGACCAGCAGAAAAGCGGCAGTTTCGTCCAGCTCATGTCCGGCGCGCGCAGGCGGTGTATGGACGTGATGAAGTTCAGCCCGGTCAGAATGGACGAAAAGCCCAGAATGAAGACCGCGAACACCGCCAGGCTGACGTTGGTCGTGGTCACCCGGCTGAAGGGCACGTAAAAGGTCCAGCCCGTGTCCGGCGGGCCGCTGCCCGTGAAAATGGCGACCGCCGCGAGCAGGGCGCCGGTCACATACAGCCACCAGGAAAAAATATTGAGGCGCGGAAAGGCCACATCCTCGGCCCCTATCTGAATGGGCAGAAAAATGTTGCCGAAGGCCGCCGGTATGCTGGGGATGACCACCAGAAAAATCATGACCACGCCGTGCACGGTGAACAGCGCGTTGTAGGTCTTTGGCTGCATGAAACCCGAAGCCGGGGTCATAAGCTGCAGGCGGATGCAAAAACCCAGCAGCAACCCGACCAGAAACATGCCCAGAATGCAGTACAGATACAGAATGCCGATCCGCTTGTGGTCGGTGGTGAACAGCCAGGAACGCAGCCAGGGCCAGCCTTTTGCCGCGCCCGGCAGAGGAGAAAAAAAATTGTCGGCGCTGTTCATCGTTGAAGTCTCCGCATCTTTTCCTTGTCATCCGCCTTTTCTGTTCGGCGGCGGTCCGGGTTGTCGTCAGGCGAGGACCGCGAAGCGAGTTCGACCGGAGCAAAAAACGATGCCTGACGAAGCATCACGGCAACCCGGACCGCCGCCCCTTTCTTTTGGGAACAAAGATCAGGGCCAGCAAAAAAAGCCCTGCCCCGCCCAGAATGCTGATTCCGGCCACCCGCATGAAATTGAACACATACTTTCTGCCGACCGGGTCGTAGGTGAAACAATAACTGACCAGACGCTTGACGGAAAGGCCCACCACGCCTTCTTCCGCCTCGGTGACGGCCATGGTCAGGTCAAAGGGCATAAAGCTCTGGCCGTACAGATAGCGGGTGATCTTGCCGCCCGGCGCCAGCGCCATCATGGCCGAGGCATGGATGAAATCGCGGCCTTCGCGCTTGAAGCGAAAGCCCACGCAGTTCATCAGGGTTTCAATGGCCGTCTTGTCGGCCGTCAGAAAGCGCCAGGCTTCGGGCGGATAAGCAAAGTTCATGGCGGCCATGAAGTTTTGCTTGCGGTGCTTCGCCAGTTGCGGGCTGTCGTTTTCGTCAAAGCTGACGGAAAGCACGCGAAAATCCCGCCCCGGCACAAGCCCCCCCTTGCCGTCCTTGTCCGGCGCGCCCATGCGGGGCAGGGTTCCGGCCAGAATGCCGAGCAGCCTGTGGCAGGTGGCCGGGCAGGAATAATAGACCGGCGTCATCAGCGCGGGCTTGTCCAGAAAATCCGTGAAGTCGCGGACAAGCCCTTCTTCGTCGCGCACCATGATGCCCCTGGGAATCACCTGCCCCAGATGCTCGTCCACGCCGGCATAGTGGTCAAGTTCCGCCTGGGACAGGGTCTTGACCGTGGCGGATTTTTCCGCCGCGCGGCGGGCCAGGTCCGGAGTCATGGACCCCGGTCCCGGCAATATCGGAATTTCCGCGGCCGCGGCGACAGACGCCGGGCCGCAGAAAAGCAGCGCGAGAAGAAGCAGGCGGATGGCGCGCATCGCCTTACAGCTTGCTGATGTAGTCGGCCAGGGTCTTCAGGTCGTCCGGAGAGATATTTTTGACCATGTTGCCCATCAAGGCCTTTTGCGGCCCGCCGTAGCTGCCGTCCGCATAGCCTTTCATCTTGGTCAGCAGGGCGTCGGCTTTCTGGCCTTTCAGAACATGGGGGGGCTTGGCGCCGTCGGCGCCGTGGCAGCCGATGCAGCGTTGATACAGGGCGCTCGCTTCGGCCGAAAATCCGCTGACGGCGAGGCCGCAGAGCAAAAGAAGAGAGACGCTGCAGATACAGAGAATGCGTTTCATGGTAAGCCTCTGGCGCAAAAAGGTTAAGGTTATGGGTACGCCGCCCGCCCGCAAGCGGGCGGAACTCCACCTGATATGCTATCTATCAAGAGAGGCAAGTTTTAGGCAAGGCAAAAGAGTTTGGATCGGGTGGTAAAAATTTTTTTACTCACTGCGGCGGAGCGGCAAAAATTTTTTTGCCGTAATTTTATAAATTAGTAATTAATTTATGCATGTTATAAAAATAATCGCCTGTGGGGGACGATTATTTTTTGTACTTTTCATTGACATAAAATTTTGACGCGGCTAAACCCAAGGCTAACGTAAGCTGAAAGGGCTTGCGCAGAAACGTCCGCCAAGGCAACGAACCGCAAATTTCGCAAAAGAGAAGGAAGTAACCATGAAAAGACTGATCACGCTGATCCTGGCCGGCTGCTTCATCCTGGGATCCCTGGGAACCGCCGCCGCCATCGACGTGAAAGTGAACGGCCAGTGGCAGTTCGCTTACGGCTATTACCACAACTACAGCCTGTACAGCAGCAAGAAGAGCGACAGCCATGTCGATCCGCTGATGTTCCGCTTCCGTCTGCGCACCCAGGTTCAGTTCATCGCTTCTGAAACCCTGAGCTCCATGTTGAACTTCGAACTGGACGACCACTATTTCGGCCGCACCGCCGGCGCTTCCGGCGGCGGTCTGGACGCCGACAGCAGAGAAGTCATCAAACTGAAGCACGCCTATCTTGACTGGATCCTCCCCGGCACCCAGATCAAAACCCGCCAGGGCATCCAGGGTCTGCGTCTGCCTTGGGTCGTGGCCGGTAACCCGGTCATGGACGCCGACGTGGCCGGCATCACCGTGTCCGCCAACTTCACCCCCGAAGTCGGCATCACCGCGTTCTGGGCTCGTCCCTTTGACGCCCTTACCGGCGAAGCCAACCAGAACCTGTACGACGAAATGGACATGTTCGGCGTCATGGTGCCCATCAAGACCCAGGCCCTGCGCATGACCCCCTGGGCCATGGGCGCCCTGATCGGCCGTAACAGCGGCTATTATGATCTGGGCACCACCGAACTGGCCAACAAAGGCGGCGGCGCCAGCCGCGGCCGCGGATTCATCGGCGGCACCCCTGACTCTCAGGGCTACGGCTGGTGGGTGGGCACGACCCTTGAACTGCCCATTCTGGATCCCTTCTTCGTGAAACTGGACGCCATGGTCGGCGGCCTGGCCACGGGCAGCGAAGACTCCAACACCTGGGGTTACTTCGTGTCCACCGACATCGGCTACAAGTTCTCCTGGGGTACCCCGAGCTTCATCGGCTGGTATTCTTCCGGCGACAAGGCGAGAGACGACCGCAACACCATGCCCATCATCTCTGACGACAACGGCTTCTTCATGACCTCTTACGGCATGCAGGGCAAATACTCCCGCGGCCTGGACGGCGCCCTCAGCGTCAACGGTCTCGGCATGTGGGGCATCGGCGCCCAGATTAAGGACGTCAGCTTCGTGCAGAACCTGAAGCACCTGTTCCGCGTCATGTATATGCGCGGCACCAACGAAGGCGACGCCGGCTACACCCCCAAGACGGCCACCTCCGGTTATCTCTATCAGGGCGGCCAGACGGGCGTCGGCGCTCACAGCGCCTACATGATGACCTCCGACAGCGCCTGGGAATTCAACATTCGCAACACCTACCGGGTGAACGAAAACCTGGAACTGGGCCTGGACCTGAACTACATCTCTCTGGACACCGGTCCCCAGCACTTCACCACCCAGGATACCTTCGGCATCCTGCTGGGCGTCAACTACTCGTTCTAATTGCCTGAAACACGGACGTTTCGCCGGGGGCCGCAAGGCCCCCGGTTTTTGTTTGCCCTCCGGGCGGGGTTGAAGAGCGATGCTCCCGTCCTCTTGCCGGAGCTGGTTCCGGTGATAAGTTTTGTTTTTCTTTTTCAGTAGTTGGTCCGCCTCCCCGGCGAGGGCCAGCGAGGAGGGGCCTGCGGCCCCCCTCCCTGGACACTCCCCCTGCTTTTTGTCGCGCAGGGCACGATTGCTGCCGCCTGTATACATCGTCCATCCGGCCGGGTGATCCTCTGCAAGGCTCCGGCGGCTTCCAGTAGGAGCCGCCTCCGCATTGCGCCACCTGCGCCCTGTGATCAAAATTCCCCCGACTTTGCGGTACTGCTTTTATCGCCTCCGCACTGCCCGCCTGCATCATAACTAAAAATACAGTCACATGGGTCAGGCAACGCCCGACCCGCATCGTGCCGGAGGGCGCTTGTCTGGTCCATAAGCGAAACGCGGGGGTGCAGGGGGTGACGCTCAGTCACCCCCAGCCACCGGGGAGAGGTCCAGGAGAGGGGGAGGTGTTGGCCCCACCCAGGCCCGCGCCGGGGAGGCGGACCAACTACTGAAAAAGAAAAACAGAACTTCTCACCGGGACCACTCTCGCCCAAAAACCGGGAGCACCGCTCCTATTCCTCCTCTGCCTTGCCAAGCCCCCCGCGCTGTGCGAAAACCAAGCGGTACCCGCACCCCAACCGCGAGGGAATCATGCCCGCACGCATCATCATTGCCGACGACTTCACCGGGGCCGGAGATTCCGGCATCCATTTCGCGCGGGCGGGCGACGCAACGGCGCTGCTGCTCGATCCCGCCCATCTGGAACGGGATATGCGGGTTTTTGACGCTCTGTCCCTGTCCACGGAATCGCGCTTTCTGCCCCCGGCCGATGCGGCCCGCGTCGTGCGCGCCCTGGCCGAACGCTGCGCGGGGGCGGGCGGGACCATCGCCTACAAGAAAGTGGATTCCACCCTGCGCGGCAACCTGGGCGCGGAAATAGAGGCGCTGATGGATGTGTCGGGCCACGCGGCGGCCCTTGTCTGCACGGCCATGCCCAAGACCGGCCGGACCTGCGTGGGCGGCAAGCTGTACCTCAAGGGCGAATTGCTGCACATGACGGAAATCGGCCGCGACCCTTTCAATCCGGTTTCGACCTCGTCCGTGGCCGGAGTGCTGGCGCAGCAAACGGATTTGCCTTCCGGCAACCTGACTCTGGAAGATGTGCGTTCCGGGCAGACCATGCTGCGCGCCCGCGTGCTGGATTTTTTGTTTGCGGGCTGCCGGGTGCTGGCGGCCGACGCGGAAGAGGACGGCGATCTGGCGGTTTTGGGCGAATTGCTGCGTTTTTCTCTTTCGGGCGGCGAGTTGCCTCCCTTGCTGCCGGTGGGCGCGGGCGGCCTTGCCGAAGCCTTCGTGAATACGGGGGCGGCTCTTCGCCGTCCGGCAAGCTCCCCCAAAGGCCGCATGCTGGCCGTGGCCGGCAGCCTGACCGGGGTCTCGCGGGAACAGGTCGACCGCGCCCTATCGAACGGCGCCTTTCACCTTCTGGCGCTGGATGTGGCCAAAGGCCTGGCCGACCCGCAGGGCGTCTGCGAGGCCCTTGCTGAAGAAGCCGCCGCCGCGGGGGGCCGGAATTTGCTGCTGCGGGCCTCGTCCAGTCCCGACGCCCGATCTTTGAGCACGCAGGAAGGATTCCGCGCGGCGGCCCTGTTCGGGGCGGCGGCCGCCGCCATATGCCGGGCGGTTTCCTGCCCGGTTCTGTACGCCACGGGCGGCAGCACCGCTGTGGGCGTTGCCGCGGCCCTGAACATCACGGCGGTGCGGCTGCAAGACGAATGCATGCCCGGCGTGGTGCTCAGTTCCTGCCCGGACACGGGTTTCGGCGTGCAGTGGTTTATTTCCAAGGCGGGCGGTTTCGGCGGCCCGGATGTGCTGGTCGAACTGGCGCAACAATTTTCGGAGTGAAAGCCATGCGATTCAGACCCGGACTCGGCATCACCATGGGCGACCCGGCGGGCATCGGCCCGGAAATAGTGGTCAAGGCCCTGCTGGAAAAACACGTCTACGACATCTGCCTGCCCGTCGTGGCCGCCGTGCCGGCGGTTATGAAACAGGCCATGCGCGAAATAGTGAAAACGGATTTCGCCATGAACGTCATAAGCGACCCTGCCCGGGCCAAAGGGGAATACGGAGTCATCGACGTGCTGGATCTGCCCGGTCTGGATCTTGCTGGCTACAGCCTGGGCAGAGTGGACCCGCGTTGCGGGGAAGCGGCCTATCGATCGGTGGAAGCCGTGATCCGTCTGGCCATGGACAAAAAGCTGGACGGCACCGTCACCGCGCCCTTGAACAAAGAGGCCATGAATCTGGCCGGTTATCATTATGACGGGCATACCGAAATCTATGGAACTCTGACCGGCACGAAAGACTACACCATGATGCTGGCCGACGGCAGGCTGCGCGTGGCCCACGTCTGCACCCACGTGCCTCTGGCCAAGGTCAGCTCGCTGATCACCTTCGATCGGGTGCTGGCCGTCATCCGTCTGGCTGACGCGGCCTGCAAAAAGCTGGGTATCGCGGCCCCGCGTATCGGGGTGGCCGGGTTCAACCCCCATGCCGGCGAGAACGGACTCTTCGGCAGTGAGGAAATAGAGACCATCGGCCCGGCCGTGAAAGCCGCGCAAGACGAAGGCATTGACGCGCAGGGGCCTTTTTCGCCGGATACGGTGTTCTGCAAGGCGGCCGGAGGCGGTTATGACCTGGTGGTGGCCATGTACCACGATCAGGGGCATATTCCTTTGAAAATGCTGAGTTTCAAATACGACGAGGCGACAAAATCCTGGTCCGGCATGACCGGGGTGAACATAACCTTGGGCCTGCCCATCGTACGCTCGTCCGTGGACCACGGCACGGCTTTCGAGTTCGCGGGCAAGAACGCGGCTTCGCACCAGAGCATGATCAACGCCATCGAATACGGGGCCATGCTGGCGGGCGGGGGAGAAGAATAGCGCTCCCGGCTTTGTGCCGGGGCTCATTCCGGTGAGAAGTTCTGTTTTTCCTTTTTAATAATTGGTCCGCCTCCCCGGCGGGGGCCAGGGAGGGGGCATCACTGCCCCCTCTCCTGGACCTCTCCCCTGTGGCAGGGGGACCTGAGCGGCCCCCCTGCACCCCGCGTTTCGCCTTTTGGCAGAACAAGCGCCCTCCGGCACGACGCACGTTGACGCGGCCTTGCGGATGAAGCGCCCTCCGGCACGGTGCGCGTCGGGTATTGCCTGCGGATGAAGCGCTCTTCGGCATGGCGCTTTTCATGCTCCGCGCTCCTTTCATTGTGGCTGTCAGTCATTTCAGGGACGGCGAGAGAACAACGCTAGAAGAGGCCCCGGGGGTGCAGGGGCGCAGCCCCTGCCGCGGGGGAGAAGTGCAGAAGAGGGGGCTGCGAAGCCCCCTCTCTGCCCCCCGCCGGGGAGGCGACCGTTCCGCAGGAAAGCGGAACGAGACGGGGGAGCAAAAGCGACCCCGCCCGAAGGGCGAGGGCCAGGAAGGCCCGAGTCAACCAACTACAATAAAAGAATAACAGACCTTTTCACCGGAACGAATCCCGGCAAAGGGACGGAAGCATCGCTCTTTATCCCCGCCAGTAAGGCGAATTCCGCCCTACTGGTGAAAGTACACGTCAAATTCGGTGAACAACTTGGTCATGGACTCCAGCCGCCGTGAAATACGGTCTGCCAGGCGCGGGGTCAGGGCCGCCAGCAGCGCTTCCAGAGCGGCTATGCCCGCGCAGCGGCTTTTCAGCATGCCGGGGCCTTCGGCTTCCACAAAAATGGGCACCGTGGTGTGACGCAACAAGGGGCAGGAACGGCGCTCGGTAATCAGAATGGTCTGGCAGCCGGCCTGATGAAAGACCCGCATGGTGTTGCCCGTGATCTTGGGATAGCGGTTGTAAGAAAAGGTCATCAGCACCGCGTCCTGCTCCACCTTGGTGATGCGGTGGGCGATGGTGGACACGTTGCCGTTCAGCAACGTCACGTTGTCGCGAAAATAGCAGAGCAACTGAGCGAAATAACTCATAACTCCTTCAGCGGAAACCGCGCCCATCAAAAAGAGCGGCCGCTTGTCGTCGGCCAGCAGGTCCACGGCGGCCGCAAAATTCCGGCCCGAATGCATTTCTTTGGTGCGCTGCAAATTGCGGATGGCGCTGTCCAGATATTCTGAAAATACCCTGTCCGGCGCGATTTCCGTTTCTTCCTGGTTCATGCGCGACAGGCGGTGCAGGGGCGAATCCAGGTGCTGCACAACTTCATCGCGCAAGGTTTTGCTGAAGTCGTAAAAATTGAGATACCCCAGCCGCTGCACGAAACGGGTTACCGTGGCTTTGCCCACCCCGGCTTTGACGCCGATGTCGGTCAGATTGTCAAAGGCCAATTGCGGGTATTCGCGCCGAAACATTACCGCGAGTTTCTTTTCACTGGGGGTCAGGTCTTCCGCTTGGGCCAGGCGATGCAGAAGCGGCGGTTTGGGCATGGCGTCCTCGAAAAGTTGAGCGGTTTGGGCATAAATACAACCACCAGAGCGGTAACGCAAGGGGGGGGCTGACGCCAAACCGAGCGGCCGTCCGGATAGGCATCATTCCGAGCGCATAGACAATGAACCGGGGAAGAAGTACATAGCCCGCATGCAAAAAAGTTCCAGCCAACACCGGCCCCTGTCGGCCGACGCGCCGAAAATCGCTCTGGTCGGCCGCCCCAATGTGGGCAAATCGACCCTGTTCAACCGGCTTATCCGCAGCAATCGGGCCATCACCCACGACATGCCCGGCATCACCCGCGACCGCATGGAAGGGGTGGTGCGCGGTCGCGGCAAGCAGCCGTTCACCCTCATTGATACCGGCGGGGTGACCCTTGACGCCCACGCCGGGGTGGCCGAAGGTCCGGTGGTTTCGCGCGGATTCGAGGCTGAAATTCTGCGCCAGACCGAGGCGGCCATTGCCGAATCCGTGGCTCTGGTGCTGGTGGTGGACGCCCGCGAAGGTCTGACCCCTTTTGACGAGCATTTGGCCGCCTTTATCCGCCGTTGCGGCAAACCGGCCCTGGTGGCGGTAAACAAGGTGGACGGCCCGGAAAAAGCGGAGCAGCTGGCGGCGGAGTTCTACGCCCTGGGCTTGTCGTTGCTGCCCTGCTCGGCGGAGCACGGTTTCAACGTGCGCCTGCTGGAAGAGGAAATACGCGAATTTCTGCCGGAGGAAGAGGGGGCGGACTGGTCCGGCGAAGGCGAAATTGGCGAAGACGGGGGTATGGCGGAAAATTGCCCGCAGGAGGCGGGCAGGCCCCGCAGGGGAGCGCCGGGGAGTTTGCAAAACACCGGTCAAATTATGGAGCCGGGGATTCACTCCCCGGCGGGTTATACGTCCGCAAGCGTTCCCGGCGCGACAGCGAGTGGGGCACAGGATGTGCCCCCGAGCGTCATCTTCGATGACGACGCGCCTCTGCGTCTGGCCTTTCTGGGGCGTCCCAACGCGGGCAAGTCGTCCCTGGTCAATGCCCTGACCGGTCAGAGCCGCATGATCGTCAGCGACATTGCCGGCACCACCCGCGACAGCGTGGACGTGTCCGCCGAAATAGGCGGCGTCGCCTGCACATTCGTGGACACAGCCGGTGTGCGGCGCCCTTCAAGGGTCACGAACACGGTGGAACGGTACAGCGTGAATTCCTCCATCAAAAGCACCACCAAGGCCCACATCACGCTGCTGGTGGTGGACGGCCCTGCCGGTCTGGCCCAGCAGGACAAACGCCTGATAGATCTTTTGAGCGAGCGGGTGGCGCCCTTCATGGTGTTGATCAACAAATGCGACCTGATGGATGCCAAAGCGGTGAAAGAGGCCGAGCGGGACTATAAGGACGCGCTCGTCTTCTGCCCGCATGTGCCGTTGCTTTTCGTCTCCGCTTTTAACGGCAAGAATTTGACAAAGATCGTGCCTCTGGCCGAGCGCATACGCAAGGAGTGCAGGCAGCGCATCACCACCGGGGAATTGAACCGGAGCTTTGAAAGCATTCTCGCGCGTCACCAGCCCCCGCTGGTCAAAGGGGCCAGGGCCAAGTTCTATTATATGACCCAGGCGGAAAGTTCGCCTCCCACTTTCGTTTTTTTCGTGAACAACGCGGAGCGGGTGCTGCCTTCGTACGGCCGTTATATTGAGCGATCCCTGCGCGAGGCTTTCGGCATCAGGCACGCGCCCATTCGCGTGCATTTCCGGTCCACGCACACGAAAAAAGGGAAGAAATGAGGCAGGGGCCGCAAAGCCCCCAAGATTGCCGACAAGGGCCGAAAACGCGGGGCAAAGCCCCGCGTTTTCGTCAAAAAGACGACTCTTCTTTGCGCGCGGGCGGCCTGGGCGGGTTGGATGCGTCGTCGCCGCGCCAGGCCCGGCGGAGTCTGTCATCCGTCTGCTGCAGCCGGGTTTTGGGGTCCGGGGGGATCATCCAGTCGCGGATGATCAGGCCCATGTCCTGAGCCATGGTCTTGGCCAGAACGTACATGGGGTCGGAAGGCAAGCGGGTTTTGACGGCAAAGAGCAGATAGTCGTTGGTCAGCCCCGCGGGCATCAGGGCGGACTGGGCCATGGACCAGATCATCTGGCCCGTGGCTGTGTCGTAAATTTCCACCTGAATGGCCACCTGGCTGTCGCTGGCCGTTCCGGCGGCATAATAATAGGTGACGAAACCGCCTATCACGATGTCCGCGCCCTTGGCCCGGGCCAGAGCCAGCGCCTTGTCGCGCCGGAAGGGGCCCGCGGTCGCGTCAAATTCCATGGCCGGAAACAGCTGCATGGACAGCCATGTCTGCCAGACCACCCGGGCCTGGGTATAACCGATGATTTCCGGGTCGCTGACGGGCTGAGTCACGCGAAAGGGCACAAAAAGCGCCGTGGGTTCCGCGCCGGCCAGATCTTTGGGCCGCACATGCACCTGGGGCGGATTTCGTCTGGCCCACTGGTCGCGGTACAGGACGGGCTGGCTGCCCAACTCGAAGTTGATCTGCTCCTCTCCGGCCTGCAAGGCGGAACATCCCGACAGAAGGGCGCAGAGAAAAATCGCCGTTGCAAACGAACGCAGCGTTCGTGACGGGCATAAGGGCTGTTCTTTGTGACGGCCGGCGATTCCGGCGCTGCAATGGTTCATGGCAAGCCTCGCGGACAGAAGTTCGCCGTTGGCGGCGCGTCAGAGCCTTGACGCGCCATTCCGGCACAGTTCATATAGCAAAAAAGATGCCGAAACGAGCTGCCCGGCCCTGCGGGGGGGCGCCCTTTTCGCGCGACGGAAAATAATAGAATGTTTGCTTGCATTTGTAGCTGTTTTCAGTAAAACGATAGCTGATAGTATTGAAAGGGTATACATGACGCACGATACGGCAACCGAAGTTTTCGCGCCCCCTGCTGTGCGGGAAAGCCCCGGCGACCGGGACTTTCCGGGTCGGCGGACGTTGGCGTTTTCCGGCGACTGGGTCGCGCTCGCCATCGGCGGCGCCGAAGAAGCCGCCGCCGCCCTGGCCGCGTCCCCGGCCGGCGGCCCGGTGGCCGTGTTTGATCTGACGGGCATAACCCGGCTGGACACCACCGGCGCCCTGGTCATCAACACCCTTGCCGCGTCCTGCCGCGAAAAAGGCGGCACGGCCGCGCTGCGCACGGACGATGCGCACCACAAACTGCTTCTGGACCATACGGACGTGCCGCATCTGGCGCGGGAAAAAGCGGCCCCCCACAGCGGCCCCCTTGTGCGTCTGGTCAACCAGATCGGCTGCGACATTGTTGCCGAATGCAGGCTGGGCGGCAGCCTGCTCAGTTTTCTCGGGCATTATCTCATCACCTTGGGGCAGGTCGCCCTGCGGCCCCGCACCTTTCGTCTGACGCCGCTGGTCTACCATATGCAGCAGACCGGGGTGATGGCCGTGCCCATCGTGGCTCTGCTCTCTTTTCTGATCGGGGTGGTGGTCGCCTATATGGGCGCGCAGCAGCTGGCCCGTTTCGGCGCCCAGATTTTTGTCGTCAACCTGGTGGAGATCATGACCCTGCGCGAAATGGGCGTGCTGCTTACCTCCATCATTGTGGCGGGCCGTTCCGGTTCGTCGTTTACGGCCCAGATAGGGGCCATGGTCGCCAACGAGGAAGTGGCGGCCATGCAGAGCATGGGGCTCTCTCCCATGAACCGCCTGGTGCTGCCCCGGGTCACGGCGCTGATGCTGATGCTGCCTGCTCTGGTTTTTCTGGCCGACATCATGGGCCTTTTGGGCGGCGGCGTGGCTGTGTGGATGACCATGGACCTGTCGCCCGAAGCATACGTGACGCGGCTGCACGAATCCATATATCCGTCAAATTTCTGGACGGGCATGATCAAGGCGCCTTTCTTCGCCCTGGTCATCGGCGTGGTCGGCTGTTTTCAGGGCTTTCAGGTCACGGGCAGCGCCGAATCCGTGGGCAGGCTGACCACCCAGTCGGTGGTGGAATCCATCTTTTTCGTCATCGTTCTTGACGCGCTGTTCGCGTTGTTTTTCACGGCGCTGGGGGTATAGGCGTGAGCGACTCCAGCCCCATCGTATCGCTGCGCGGCGTCACCAACAGCTTTGGCGCGACCGTCATTCACGAAAACCTTGATCTGGACATCCGCCAGGGCGAGGTGCTGGGCTTGATCGGCGGGTCCGGCACGGGCAAATCCGTGCTGCTGCGGTCCATTTTATGGCTGCGCCCGCCCCAGGCCGGCGAGATCACGGTCATGGGCGTCGCCCTGAACCGCGCATCAAACGCGGAGTGGCTGCACATCCGGCGGCGCTGGGGCGTGCTGTTTCAGGACGGAGCGCTTTTTTCCTCGCTGACCGTGCGCGAAAACATCCAGGTGCCGCTGAAGGAGTTCACTTCGCTTTCTCCACGCCTGATGGACGAGATCGCGGCCCTGAAAATTCATATGGTGGGGCTGCCGCCAAGGGCCGGAGGACTGTATCCTTCCGAACTGTCCGGCGGCATGCGCAAGCGCGCGGGCCTTGCCCGCGCCCTGGCCCTTGACCCGGCCCTGGTCTTTCTGGACGAACCGACCGCCGGACTTGACCCCCTGGGCGCGTCGGCTTTTGACGAACTGGTGAACTCTCTGCGCGAAAGCATGGGCCTGACCGTGTGCATGGTCACCCATGACCTTGACTCCATCCACACAGTCTGCGACAGGGTCGCCGTGCTGGCGGAAAAACGCATTTATGCCATCGGCACCATTGCCGAACTGCTCTCCAACCCCTATCCCTGGATTCAGGAGTATTTCTTGGGGCCGCGTGGCCGGGCCGTGACGGAAAAGTCCGCCGTCCCGCCCGGCAAGGCCGAAAGGAGTTCATGATGGAAACCCGTGCCAGTTACCTGGTGGTCGGCGCATTCGCGCTTCTGGCGGTTATAGGCGCGCTTATTTTCGTGCTCTGGGCCGCCAGAAGCGACAAGGGCGCGGTGCGCGAATATGTGTCCACCTTTCACCAGAGCGTTTCCGGCCTGTCGGTAGGCAGCAGCGTTCTGCTGAACGGCGTGCGCGTCGGCCAGGTGTCGGGAATCAGAATCAGCCTTTCGGACCCGGGCAGCGTCCGGGTCAACCTGACGATGAGCGCCGACACTCCGGTGCGGGAAAACTCCAAAGCCACCCTTGAATCGCAGGGCCTGACCGGGCTTCTGGCGGTGGCCATCACCGGCGGCACGGCGGACAGCCCGCTGCTGAAGGAAACCCCCGACCAGCCGGCGCGCATCCCTTCGGAACTGTCCCGCTTGCAGACCATCATGGCCGGGGTGCCGCAGGTCATATCAAACATGAACGAGACCCTTGACCGCGTCAATGCCATGCTCAGTGCGGAAAACGCCCGGGCCTTCACCCGCCTTCTGGATTCGTTGTCCGAAGTGACGGAGGCTTTGGCCAACCGCAAGGCGGCCATGAACGAAAGCATGAACAACATCGCGTCGGCCAGCGAAAGCTTCGCGGCCGTCAGCCGGAAGCTGGACAAACTGGTGGGCAGCACGCAGAAGCTGGTGGACAGCAGTTTCACCAACGCCGCCGACTCCGTGAACAGGGCGGCTGCCCGGCTTGACGAGCTGCTGAAGACTCTGGAGCCGGGCCTGACCCGCATGTCGCGCGAAAGCGGCGACGAATTGCAGCGCCTGTTGGTCGAGGCGCGGCGGCTGATGAGCACCTTGACCCGGCTGGCCCACAAAATGGAAAGCGACCCCCGCCGCTTTATGTTCGGCAACCCTGTTCCGGAGTTCAAAGCGCAATGAGACCCCTATATTTTCTTCTCTTTCTTTGTCTGTTGCTTCCCGGTTGCGGCAAGATACTTGACCCCGGCCCGCCCATCACCCAGGTGCTGCTTGTCGCGCGCATGCCGCCCAAGTCCCAGGGGCCCGTTGCGCCGCTGCAACTGGTTGTGGCTCAGCCCACGGCGGGCAACGATCTTGCCGGCGAACGCATTGCCGGCCTGATGCACGGCTATGAAGTCCGTTACCTGGATTCCGCCAAGTGGTCGGCCGCCGTGCCCGACATGGTGCAGCGCCTGCTGGTGGATTCTCTGGAATCAACAGGCGGTCTTGCCGGGGTAGGCACGGACGATTGGGGCCTGGACCCGCAGATCAGGCTGAACTGCGACATCAAGCGTTTTTACCTGCGCTACGGGGAACCGGGCATAGCCCCGACGGCCGAAGTCTCCTTACGCCTGCGCCTGACCGACCTGCGCAGCGGCAAGGCGCTGGGCAACACCAGCATCGAGACAACGCAGCAAAGCGCCGGCGAATCGCCTCAGGAACTGGTCGCCGCGTTCAGCATCGCCGTATCCAAGGCCCTGTCCCGCAACAGCGAATGGACGCTGGCCACGCTGGCGGCCTTGAAGTGACGGAAAGTGGATTCTGATATCCAATCTTGCCTCTTATATTTTGCCGCATACGGCCGATATAACGGCGACGGGGGCGTGCGGGCGAAGCATTGCAAGCCCGCACTCCGTAACAAACATCGCAAGGACGGGACAGATAATGACTATCCGCAGCAAACTTTTTCTTACTTTTCTTTGTTTGTGCCTTATTCTGATCGGCGGCATTGCGGCTCTGGTGGTCGTTGAAACCAGAAGCACGGCTCTGGAGAATTTCGAGACCACGGCCAAGGGACAGTTGCTGCGCATTGACGACATTTTCGCCCAGTATGCGGACACCGGCAAACAGAGTGCCGGGTATCTCGCCAAGCTGCCGGTCGTTAAGGGAGGGCTGGGCAAGGTTGTCAACACCTTCATGGACAAGAAGGAATCCACGGAAAACAAGTACGAAATATATACGGATTATGAAAAGCAGATCTATGACGAATTCCAGAAAATGCAACTCAGCCACCCCTATTACGGGCTGATCTTCATCGGTTATTCCGACGGCGCCATTCTTGAGGCCAACGAACCGGGCAAGCCCAACGACACCTTCGGCGCCGGCTATGACCCCCGCAAGCGCCCCTGGTATACCCAGGCTATGGAAAAGAAGGACGATTTCAACATTTCGCTGCCCTACGTTTCTTCTTCCAAGGACGTGGTCTGCTCCGTCACCAGCAAGGTCTACGGCTCATCGGGGGGGCAGGTGGCGGTTCTGGCCATAGATTTCAACCTGACCGGGCTCACCAACTATCTGGCCAAATTGAAAATAGGGCAGACCGGACACGTCGTGGTGCTTTCGCAGGACGGGCTGATTCTGGCCAACCCCGCCGATTCCTCCACGGTTTTCAAGAACATGAAGGATGTCAAAAACAAGGCCTTTTTTGAGCGCCTACTGGCTCAGGGCGATGCATCGTTCGAGTACGAATCCGGCGGCAAGGCCTATCAGGTTCTGGCGCATACCAATCCCAGCTTCGGGTGGCGCGCGGCCGTGCTTATTGAACAGGACGAAGTCCTGGCCAAAAGCGTGCAGACCCGCAACAAGATCATCATGCTCGGTCTGGGCCTGGCTCTTTTGATGCTGGCTGCGGTGTTCTTTCTTTCCCGTTCCCTGACCCGGCCCATCTCGCTGCTGGTGGACGCGTCGGGCCGCATCGCGGAAGGCGATTTTTCCGCCCTGCCCGACGGCGCCGGTTTTAACGGCGAAATGCTGACCCTGCACGGCAGTTTAAAACGCATGACCACCAATCTTTCCGCTCTTATCGAGGACGCGAAAGCCAAAACCCAGGAGGCGGAACGCCAGTCCGGCCTCGCCCGTCAGGCAGTCAGCGACGCGGACGCCGCACGCCGCCAGGCGGAAGCGGCCAAACGCGAAGGCATGCTGCAGGCGGCGGGGCAGCTTGAGAGTATCGTGCATCAGACCAAGGATGCCGCCGACGCCCTGGCCCGGCATGTGGAACGCGCGGTGCGGGGCGCGTCCATGCAAAGCAAGTACGCCGGCGAAACAGCCGTGGCCATGAGCCAGATGAATGCGACAGCCATGGAAGTGGCGCGCAATTCGGCCCAGGCTTCCGACAGCGCGGGCGACACCACCAAAAAAGCCAACGAGGGCGAGAGCATGGTTTCTTCCCTCAAAAACGCCATCGCCGAGGTGGAACGCAAAACCGAGGTCCTGAAAAAGGCCATTAACGACCTGGGGGCGCAGGCTCAGGGCATCAACCAGATCATGACGGTCATTACCGACATCGCCGACCAGACCAACCTGCTGGCGCTGAACGCCGCCATTGAGGCCGCCAGGGCAGGGGAAGCCGGACGCGGTTTCGCGGTCGTGGCCGACGAGGTGCGTAAACTGGCGGAAAAGACCATGACCGCCACCAAGGAAGTGGGCACTTCCGTGGACTCCATCCAGAAAGGCACCAAAGAAAGCGTGGCCGGCATGGAAGAAGCCGCCCGTTCGGTGCAGCAAAGTACGGAACTGGCCACCACCGCGCAGGGCGCTCTGCAAGAGATCGTCGCCCTGTCCCGGGCCACGGCCGACCAGATCAGGTCCATCGCCACAGCCGGTGAAGAACAGTCCGCCACCAGCGAGGAAATCAGCAGAGGCACCGGAGAGATCAATCACATCGCTTCGGAAACGGCCGTGACCATGCAGGAAGCCGAAAGCGCCGTGGCCGGCCTGAACACACTGGCCAAGAACCTGGAAAGCCTGATCACGGAAATGAAGCGGTCGTAGGAACCCGCCGGAGGGCGTTGCCCTCCGGTTTCTTTTAATCTGTATTCCACGCCGTGATCTGTTCCCGCAGCCAATCAACCCAGCACTCCATCCCCTGTCCGGTTCGCGCTGAGATTTCAAAGATGGCGATGTCTGGGTTGAGCTTTTTCACCCGCTC
>JAVBRE010000058.1:0-13225 GCA_031548325.1 Desulfovibrionaceae bacterium | reverse complement strand
CCCCTTGACCCCACTGAAAGGGAAAATCGCATGGTATATTCATTGTCATTGCGGCGAACCGTGACCGGCGCTTTTCTTCTTCTGCTGCTCTGCGCCCAGACGGCCTGCGCCGCGGCTCCCGCGTCCGCTCCCCGGCAGGCGGCCCCGGTTCTTTCTGTGGAAATTCCGGCCGAAGTCGGCGACGGACAGCCATTCGCCGTCAGTCTGTCCGCCGTTTCCTCGCCGAGCGGCGCGACCGTCCGTTCCGTGACCTTTCGCTTTCTGGAACGGGCCGTCACGGCCAAGGCCCTGCGCTCGCCGGACAATCCTTCCGTGGTCGCGGCCATGGCCCTTCTGCCCGTCCCCCTGGATCACAGCGAAGGCATATACCCCCTGGCCTGGCAGGCGCGTCTCAGCGACGGCGGCACGCTTGCCGATACCGCATCCGTGCGGGTCGCGCGCAAGGACTATCCCACGCAGCCCCTGACCCTGGACAAAAAATACGTCACGCCGGACCCCGCCCTGAAAGAGCGCATCGCCAGGGAAAGCAAAGAATTGAACGCCGCCCTGCGGACCATGAGCCCCGAACGGCACTGGATTTTGCCGCTCGCCCGGCCCGTGCCCGGCACCTTGTCCAGCGTCTTCGGCCTGCGCCGGGTGCTCAACGGCCAGCCGCGCGGCGCGCACAAAGGCCTCGACTTTCGGGGCAAGACCGGCGAGCCCATCAAGGCCATGGCGCCCGGCCGGGTCGTGCTGACCGGCGATTTTTACTACCCCGGCAAATTCGCGGCGGTTGACCACGGCCTGGGAGTGGTCAGCATCTCCATGCACATGTCCGCCGTCAACGTCGCCACGGGCCAGATGGTCAAAACAGGAGACGTCCTGGGTCTGATCGGCGCTACGGGGCGCGTCACCGGCCCGCACCTGCATCTGGGGCTCTGTGTGCTGGGGCAAAGCGTCGACGCCCTGCCTCTGCTGGAAAAAGGGCACAACGCCTGGGAACCGAAAGACAAGGATCCGCAACAATGAGCCAAACGAGCCAGACAAAAAAACCGTCCTTTGAAAAACAGATGGAACGCCTGCAGGCTGTGGTGGCCGAACTGGAAAAAAGCGACCTGCCCCTGGAAAAAAGCGTGGCCCTGTACAAAGAGGGTCAGATCCTGGTCGCCGCCTGCCGGGAACAACTGGAAAAAGCCCGCCATTCCGTGCTGCTGCAGAACGAATCCGGTCTGGAGGAGTTTGCTCCGAGACCGTCCGCGCAGAACAAGGAGGAGTGACATGGACAACGCCGCTATAAAAAACCGTCTGAAAACGGAAGCGAAACGGGTCGAAAACTATCTGGCCCGCTGCCTTGACAGTCCGGACACGCTTCCTGGCGGTTTGCGGACTGCCATGGAATACAGCTTGCTGGCCGGAGGCAAACGCCTGCGCCCCGTGCTCTGCCTGACTTTTGCCGCCGCCTTCAGTTCGCGGGGCGAAGACCTGTCCGCCAGGGTGCTGCCTTTTGCCGCGGCCATTGAATGTATCCATACCTATTCGCTCATCCACGACGACCTGCCGGCCATGGACAACGACGACATGCGCCGGGGCCGCCCTTCGAACCACAAACGCTTTGATGAGGCCACGGCCATTCTGGCCGGCGACGCCCTCTTGACCGACGCCTTTTATTTCATGGCTTCCGTCGGCGCGGGCGAAAACGCCCTGCCGCCGGAGCGCGTTCTGGCCGCCGTCGCCATTATGGCCCGCGCGGCCGGAGGGCCGGGCATGGTCGGCGGCCAGTTTCTGGACATGCTGTATACAAACGGCACTCCGCCCGGCCTTGACGCATTGCGGGCAATGCACGCCATGAAAACAGGCGCTCTTTTGCAGGCTTCCTGCCTGACCGGCGCCGTGCTGGCCGGGGCCGACGTCGCGGCGCAAAGCGCTGTCGCCGTATACGGCAAAGCGCTGGGCGCGGCCTTTCAGATCATGGACGACGTGCTGGACGAAACCGGCGACGCCGCGATTTTGGGCAAACCCGTGGGCAGTGACGCGGCCAACGCCAAAAGCACCTACCCTTCGCTCTTGGGCATTGAGAAAAGCCTGGATCTGGCCCGCGCCGAAGCACGGGCGGCGGTCGCCGCGCTGCCTGAAGCGGGAACGCAAACCGCCTTTCTGCACGGTCTTGCCCAGTACGTGGTCAACAGAGTACAGTAGAGCAGTAACATTGAAACTATTTATCCGCCCGGCAAGGATTTGCCTGCAAATCTTTGCCGCGAAATGCTTGCAGGCGGGCTTTGCGCCGTCAGGCAAGCATCTCAAAGCGAAATCGCTCCAGATGGATCAACAAGTGAAAAACGCATGACCATACCCTATACAGACGATACCCCCCTGCTTTCGGCCCTTGCTTCGCCTGGGGACATCGCGCGCCTCTCGCCCGAAGATCAAGCCCGTCTGGCCGAAGAAATCCGCCGGACCATCATCGCCACGGTCGCCCGCACCGGCGGGCACCTGTCCGCATCACTGGGGGTGGTCGAGCTGACCATGTCCCTGCTTTCGGCCTTTGACCCCCGCAGCGACAAAATCGTCTGGGACGTGGGTCACCAGACCTATGCGTACAAGCTGCTGACCGGCCGGGCCGAACAGTTTCACACCCTGCGCCAGCTTGACGGCATGTGCGGCTTTCCCAACCGCAGCGAGAGCCCCTATGACCATTTCGGGGTAGGGCACTCCTCCACTTCCATCTCCGCTGCCCTGGGCATGGCCTTTGCCCGTGACCTGGCCGGCGGCGAAAATCACGTGGTCGCCGTCATCGGCGACGGGTCCATGACCGCCGGGCTCGCCTACGAAGGTCTGAACCAGGCCGGAGCCGCGGGCAAACGGCTGATCGTCATCCTGAACGACAACGAACTGTCCATTTCCAAAAACGTGGGCGCGCTTTCTTTCTTTCTCAGCCGCAGCCTTTCCGCGCCCTGGATGCGCCGCACCAAGCGCGAGGTGGAAGAACTGCTGGCCTCCATTCCTCGTATCGGCTCGGACCTGACAAACTGGGCCAAGAAGGGGCAGCACAGTCTGAAAAGCTTCTTCACGCCCGGCATGCTGTTCGAAGCCTTTCGCTTCAACTACATGGGTCCGGTGGACGGGCATGACATGAAAGCCCTGACCAAGGCGCTGGACGTGGCCAAACAGGTAGACAAACCCGTGCTGGTGCATGTTCTGACCGTCAAAGGCAAAGGCTACGCGCCGGCGGAACAAAACCCCATCCGCTTTCACGGCGTCGGACGCTTTACCCCCGAAACCGGGCAGGCGGAAAAAATCCGGGAGGAAAACGCCCCTCCCTCGTATACGGAAGTGTTCGGCAGAACCAGTGTGGAAATGGCGGAAAAAGACGAACGCATCGTGGCCATCACCGCCGCCATGCCGGAGGGCACGGGTCTGGCGGCCTTTGCCGAACGTTTTCCCGCCCGCTTTGTGGATGTCGGCATCTGCGAACAGCACGCGGTGACTTTTGCCGCGGGCCTGGCCTCGCAGGGTTTCCGGCCGCTGGTGGCCGTGTATTCCACTTTTCTGCAACGCTCTTACGACCAGATCGTGCATGACGTTTGCCTGCAAAACCTTCCGGTGCTTTTCTGCGTCGACCGGGCCGGGCTGGTCGGCGAAGACGGCGCGACGCATCAGGGCGTCTTTGACATCGCCTACCTGCGGCATGTGCCGAACATCACCATTCTCGCGCCCAAGGACGAGGCGGAGCTGCGCTCCGCCCTGGTCACCGCCCTGAACATCGACGGTCCCGTGGCCGTGCGTTACCCGCGCGGAACGGGCGTCGGCGCGGACCTCTCGGGCGAAGCGCGGCCTCTGCCGCCGGGCAGGCTGGAAATACTGCGCAAGGGCGGCGACGGTCTGGCCATATTGGCCGCCGGGCCGGTCGCGCACGCGGCCCGAAAGGCCGCGGACCGTCTGGCCGAAGAGGATGGCCGCGACATCGCCGTGTACAATGCGCGCTGGATAAAACCGTTGCCTGAAAAGGATATTCTGGATATAGCCCGTACCAGTCGTGAACTTTTGCTGGTGGAAGAGGCGAGCACGGCGGCCGGATTCGGTTCCGCGGTGCTGGAGCTTCTGGGCGAACACGGCCCTTTTCCCCGTCTTGCCGTCCGGCAGACGGGCCTGCCGGACAGGTTCATCGAGCACGGCCCGGCCGCGCAGTTGCGCGCGCGATACGGCCTGACGGCCGAAGGAATATGTGACCGGATACGGAATTGCTTCCCAATTTAACAAAAACAAGATATTGGCGTAAGCATATTAGATAATACGCCGATAAGAAAAAGGGTTCAGCGCGGCCGGAAAGTCGCACGATACGGCACGTCTGTGGAGTCTGCATGCTTGTTATTATCGGTCTGCTCATCGTTTTTGTCTGCGTCGGCGGCGGCTATTTCATGGAAGGCGGCAAGCTCGATCTGCTGGCCCACTCTGCCCCCGCGGAACTGCTCATCATTCTGGGCGCCGGCGTCGGCGCTTTTGTAGGATCGGGCACCGGCTGGTCCCTGAAACTGGCGGGCAAGGGCTTCATCCACATCCTCAAGGGACACGCTCCCGGCAAGGGCGAATATCTGGAATTGCTGGCGGTGCTCTTCGCCCTGTTTTCCAAAATGCATCGCGAAGGCGTCATCAGCATCGAAAAAGACATCGAGCACCCCGACCAGAGCCCCATGTTTCAGCGCTATCCGAAAATCGCCAAGGACAAGGACGCCTGTTTTTTCATCGGCGACACCCTGCGCATCTACCTGACCACGGGCAACGCCGGAGAATTGGACAAGCTGATGGCCGTGGACATGGAAACCATGCACGAAGAAGAGATGATACCTTCCCATGCGGTGTCGCATATGGCCGAATCCCTGCCCGGCATGGGCATCGTGGCCGCCGTTCTGGGGGTCGTCCTGACCATGGCGAAAATCAACGAACCGCCGGAGGTTCTGGGCGCGTCCATCGGCGCGGCCCTGGTGGGCACCTTTATGGGCATTCTGCTCTGCTACGGCATCGTCGGTCCTTTTGCCGCGCGCATGGGAGCGCTGGCCACCGAGCGGGAATTTTTCTTCCGCGTCATCCGCGAAGCCGTGGGAGCCGCGGTGCGCGGATCCAGCCCCATGGTAGCCCTGGAATACGGACGCCGCGCCATTCCGTTGAGCTTCAGGCCCACTTTTCACGAGATGGAGCAGAAGTTGAAGGGCGGCGGCTGATCGTAAATCCGTATTTGTAAAAATACGAGGAGATAATCTGTTATGGGCGGCGGATCATGGAAAGTGGCCTATGCCGACTTTGTGACGGCGATGATGGCCTTCTTTCTGCTCATGTGGATTCTGAACATGGCCCCCCCGGCCACAAAACAGGGTCTGGCGGGCTATTTCGCCCTGAACGAACGCTTTGATTCCAGCATGTCCTCGCCTGTCGCCAACAATCCCCTGATCCAGAAGGTAACCGTTCTGGACACCAGAGAATTCAAGATGAGCGAGATCGACAAGTCGAACTACGCCATCATCAACGAACTGAAAAACTTCCTGCTGGCCGACGCCGTGGCCGCCAACGCCAGCGGCATCAGCTCCACCACTGTGGGGGTGCTGCTGCATGTGACCGGCGACGCCATGTTCAAGGCCGATTCCGTCGAGATTTCTCCCGAAGGGGTCAAGATTCTGGACGAGGTCATCAACGTTCTGAAAAAGTACAAGGTCTATTTGGTGGTGCGCGGCCATTCCGCCAAGGGCGAAACCGGCGCGCCCGACTACCCTTCCAAGTGGGAACTCTCTTCCGCCAGATCCACGGCCGCCATGCGCTACATTCTTGAGCGCGGCGGCGTCGATCCCGCCCTTATCCGCGCGGTGGCTTACGCGGACACCCGCCCGCAGGTGCCCGACTCCGACCCGGACGCCGCCGTCAAAAACCGGCGGGTCGAATTTTACTTCCATCGGCCCGAGGTCACATCCTCGGTTGTGGGGTACTAGGCATGAGCGGCTCATGGAAGGTGGCATACGCCGACTTCGTCACTGCCATGATGGCTTTCTTTCTGCTCATGTGGATTTTGAACATGGCCCCCAAGGAAACCAAAAACGGCCTGGCCAGTTATTTCGCCGTAGACGCCGCCGCCGATTCCAGCGTCACCTCGCCCCTTTCCAACGACGCCGCGGTGACGCGCGTGACGGGCCTTGACACCCGGCAGTCGGAAGAGGTCGAAAAATCGCATTACGCCATCGCCAGGGAACTGGAAAACACCATCGGCCAGACCCTGCCTTCCGCCGCCAGAGGCGTATCCACCAACCGCGCGGGCGTGCTTTTGCACACCACCGGGGACGCGTTGTTCAAGCCCAACTCCGTCGATGTTTCCGCCGAAGGCCGCAAGGTGCTTGATGAAGTCATCAAGGTCATGAAAAAATACGACGTGTATCTGGTGGTGCGCGGCCATACGTCCAGAGGGGAGACCGGCGCGCCCGCCTATCCGTCCAAATGGGAGCTGTCCTCGGCCAGAGCCACGGCAGTGGTGCGCTATCTGCTTGAAAAAAGCGACATCGATCCCGCCCGCGTGCGGACGGTCGCCTATGCGGATACACGCCCCCTGGTGCCGGACACAAACCCCGACGCATCCGCCAAGAACCGCCGGGTGGAATTTTATTTCCATCGGCCTGAGGTCATGCCGCCCAGCATGGGTTATTAGGGCCTGTTTACACAACGGCCCTTTTGTTCCCTTCCTGCGTCAAAAAGGCTCTTTGTTGACTCGGCACATCCTGGGCCTCGCCCCTTTGGTGCGCCGTCGGAAGACCTCCGGTTCCCGATTCCGCTTCCTGCGGAATTGCCCGGGTCGAGTATCCAAAAAGTACACTCCCCTTCGCAAAAGGCCTTTTTTTCCCGGCAGAGAACAAAATTGCTCGTTGTGTAAACAGGCCTGGTCTTTGTGGGCTTTTCTCCCGTTATCGCACCGGCAGGGCCGCGCCGTATTCCGGAAGCATTTTTATTTTATCTTCCGGCTTGAAACTTGAATATTTCTGGATCAGATCGGAATACCGTTTTTCAAGCCTACCCTGTTCGCTGATGAACCACTGCAGGCCTTCCGGCGTATTTTCATACCAGTCGCACCAGGCCAGATCCTTTCTGAACGTTTCGGCGGCGGTATCAGACACCGGCGTAAAAACAAAGCGCGCTTTCCACCATCCAATTTTGGGCGTGACATAGGCATAATATGTTTTTCCGGCCTCAAGGTCGGCGTCCATAAAATACCCGAACTCGCCGTCAATAAGATACAGATGTTTTCCGGGGCTGGTTCTATGCAAAAACTTCGCTCCGGCAGAAACGATGGCGACAAATTTCAATTTACCATTTTCGTCCACCTCGAGCACCGGAGCCTGAATCGCGCCGCCAAACGAGGTAGCTCGGAAGAAGACTACGGCCGTCTCGTCCGCGCCGACCACATCATTCATTGCAGCAGGATCAACAGGCTGCATCAGTTTGCTGGCGCAGCCCGTCAGGCCTAAACAGATCACAGCCGCCAGAATTGCAATAATTTTTCGCATATGGCCTCCGGGTTTGCATTCCTCTATCTTATTCCGCCCGTCTTCACAAGACAGCGCTCAAGTTGCGCAACAGGCGGCGGGCGAATGTTGCTTTTTATACGTGCCTCGCATATGCCCTTGCACATGGCCCAGACACTTTTGCAGCGCGCCCTGGCTCTGGCCTCCGTTCCCGAACATTCCGTGCCCTTCATGCGGGCCATGTCCGGCGGCGGCGCTTTTGCCGAAGGCGACTACCTTTTTTTCGCGGCCGACGACTGGTTGATCGCCGTGGGCTATCCCCTGCAAGGAGCCTACGATCCGGACGTTTTTTTGCGCGCCCTGGACTTGGCTCTCGCACGCAGCGGAACAGCGTTGCGCCGGTGCTGGGCCATTGCGCCGGAACTGCCCCCCGCTCTTGCGCCGCATCGCACGGAAAGCGACGTTTACTATACCCTGTCCGCCGCCGCGAGGCCGCCCGCGCGCCTTGCCGGGCCGCTGCGCAAGGCGGCAAGCCTGCTGCGCGTCGACGAATGCCGTGAATTCACCCCGGCCCATCGCCGGTTGTGGGCGGAATTTCTGCACCGCGCGGAGCTGTCGCCCCAGGCGCGTGAGCTTTTCAGCCGCACTTCCCTTGTGCTTGCCGCGCCGGAAACAGACCTGCGGCTGCTGAACGCCTGGGACAAGGAGAACAATCTCGCGGCCTCCCTGCTGCTGGACTATGCGCCCGACCGTTTTTGCGCTTACATGATCGGCGCCTATTCTCGAGCGCGCTATACCGCTCACGCCGCGGACCTGCTTTTCGCCGAAATGCTCCGCCGCGCCCGTGAAGCGGGAAAGGAATACATCCACCTGGGGCTGGGAGTGAACGAAGGAATCCGCCGCTTCAAAACAAAATGGGGCGGCGTCGCCTCTTTGCCCTATCAAGCGGCGGCCTGGCAAATTTTACCCGCCGCAGACAAGAACGCGGCAGCCTCTTCCGTTCCCGGCGACACGATCCGGCCGGATGCCGAACCCGCTTCGTCTTTGGGCGGGATGCTGCTGAATTCCTTCTCCTGCCTGCTGAACGAGCGGCCCCGTCAGCAGGGTGGCCTGCTGACAACCGATTACACCAGTCCGGAGGACCAGCGACCTTACGCCATGCTTTGGCAACTGGAAAAAGAAGGCAAAACGTCCTGGATAGGCGGCACGGCCCACGCTTTTCGCTATTCTTTCGCGCCCTCTTTTCGCAAGCTGTTCAGCCGGGTCGACACGGTCGTCTTTGAAGGCCCTCTGGATCCGCACAGCATGGCCTCCATAGCCGAACAGGGCTACAGACGCGACGACGACCCGCCGCGCGTCATCGAACTGCTGACCGAACAGGAAATCCGCCGTCTGGAGCTTGTCGTGCGCGGCCCCGAAGGAGAGTTCGCCCGTTTTTTGAACATGGTCTGGCAGAACCCCGCGGACGTGCGTCGCATCCTGACCGAAGCCCGGCCCTGGTGCGTGTTCTTTACTCTGTGGCACGCCTTTCTCGAACGCCACGGCTGGCGGCATTCCGTGGACCTGGAAGCCTGGGAAATAGCCCACGCCATGAACCGCAACGTTGTGGGAATGGAAAGCATCGACGAGCAGATCACCGCGCTGGAATCCGTGCCCATGGACAGAATTTTACGTTTTCTGCGCGACTGCCCCGACTGGAAGCGGCGGATGAAACGCAACGCCGCCACGTACCTGGCCGGCGACCTGTTTGCCATGATGGGGTCCAGCGCAGAATTTCCCACCCGCACCGAACGGGTCATCGGCATGCGCGACCAGCGTTTTCGCGAGCGCATGCGCCCCTACATCGAGCGGGGGCGCTGCGTGGTGTTCGTGGGCACGGCGCATATGCTGAACCTGGAAAACATGCTGCACGAAGATGGATTTGCCGTCAGCCGGGTATACCCGACCCTGTGGCGCAAACTACGGGCGCGGTTTAGAGCAGATTAGAAGTCATTTCATAATTCATTATGAAGTGGCTTCTAACGCCGGACGGCTGTCCGGCGCGCTGCCAACGGCGGCGTGAGCGAGCCGAAAACCACGCTTTTCGACGGAGCGATCTTCATAAATCGGCCAATGGCCGATTTATGAAATGAGTACTAGCTAGCGGGTACAAAAGCCATTCCGGCCAAGGGCGGCAGGGTCAGGCGCAGAAAATGACCCTGTTTGCGCAGTTCCGCTTCCCGGCCGCCCTCGTTGCCCGCATTGGAGCCGCCGTATGCTTCACTGTCCGAGTTGATGGCCTCGGACCACCAGCCGCCGTGGGGACAGGGCACGCAGTAGTCGTGCCGCACCACGGGGGTGAAGTTGAAAACCCAGAGCACGGGACGGCTGCCTTCGGATTTGCGGACAAAACTGTACACCGACGCGGCGTGGTCCGCAAAATCCATCCACTCGAAACCGGACCAGTCGTGGTCGTGCTTATACAAAGCCGGCTCCGCGCGCATGAACCAGTTCAGATCGTGCACCAGCTTGCGGATGCCCTGATGGCTGTGAAAGTCGAGCAAAATCCAGTCCAGCTCCTTGTCCTGGTTCCACTCGTTCCACTGGCCGAACTCGGACCCCATGAACACCAGCTTCTTGCCGGGGTGCGCCCCCATGGACGCGTACAGCGCGCGCAAAGTGGCCTGTTGCTGCCAGATGTCGCCGGGCATCTTTGCCGCCAGGGTCTTCTTGCCGTGCACCACCTCGTCGTGCGAAAGCGGCAGCACGAAATTTTCGGAAAAGGCGTAGAGCATGGAAAAGGTCAGCTCGTTATGGTGATACGCGCGGTAAATCGGGTTCTCGGCCATGTAGCCGAGGGTGTCGTGCATCCAGCCCATGTTCCATTTGAAGGTGAAGCCCAGCCCGCCCGCGTAGATCGGCCGGGAAACGCCCGGCCAGGACGTGGATTCTTCCGCTATGGTCACGGCGCCGGGGAACTGGCCGTGCACCACGGTGTTGAGCTCGCGCAGAAAGTCGATGGCCTCCAGATTTTCTTTGCCGCCGAAACGGTTGGGCCGCCATTCTCCGGCTTTGCGCGAATAGTCGAGATAGAGCATGGAAGCGACCGCATCGATGCGCAGGCCGTCTATATGGAATTCCTTGAGCCAGTACAGGGCGTTGGCCAGCAGAAAATTCTTCACCTCGTGCCGGCCGTAGTTGAAAATATAGGTTCCCCAGTCCGGATGTTCACCCAACCGGGGGTCTTTGTGCTCGTACAGGGCCGTGCCGTCAAAGCGGCCCAGGCCCCACTCGTCTTTGGGAAAGTGCGCGGGCACCCAGTCCAGAATGACCCCCAGCCCGGCCTGATGGCATTTGTCGATGAAAGCCTTGCAATCTTCCGGCGTGCCGAAGCGCGACGAAGGCGCGTAATAATGCCCGGTCTGATAGCCCCAGGACAGGTCCAGAGGGTGTTCGGCCAGGGGCATGAATTCCAGATGGGTAAACCCCATGTCCCTGACGTAGGGAATCAGCGAATCGGCCAGTTCGTTCAAACTGAGATAGGGGTGGCCGCCGCCGTGGCGGCGTCGCCAGGACCCGGCGTGAACCTCATAAATACTGATCGGCTGCGCCAGAGGCGAACTGTTTTCCGCCCGGCGGCGCATCCAGTCCCCGTCGTTCCAGGCATGATTGTCCAGGTCCCAGGCCACGGCCGCCACGCCGGGACGCAGTTCCGCAAAAAGAGCCATGGGGTCGGTTTTGTAGATGATGCGGCCGTCCGCGCCCTTAAGGCCGAATTTGTAAAGCGAGCCCTTGCGGATGCCCGGCACGAAGGCAGCCCATATCCCTGAACCGCCAACCGGAAAGAGCGGCAATTCGCCCCAGCGCCAGTCGTTGTGCTCCGTGGCCAGACAGACCTCGCGCGCGTTGGGTGCCCAGACGGCGAAACGGTAGCCCTCTTCCCCGCCGTCGCATGCGCTATGCGCGCCCAGGATGCGGTACAGGTCCCAATGCTCGCCCTTGCCGAACAGATACAGGTCAAAGGGCTCCAAAAAAACAGGGCGGCTGGCGCCGACGGCGATATTGGACACACTGGCTCCTATACTACATATCCAAGACTTTGATATAATTCGATATACTCTCTGCCGGATTTGTCCCAGGTGAAAGCCTGGCTCATGGCCCGGTCGACCATGGCGGCCCAGGCAGGCTTGTTGTTTTCCCACAGGGTGACGGCGTCCAGAATGGAACGCAGAAAATCTTCCGGCTCGGCCCTCAGAAAGATGAAGCCCGTGGACCTGGGGTTGGGATGCGGAATGATGGTGTCGCGCAGGCCGCCCATGGCTGACGCCACCGGCGGGGTACCGTAACGCAGGGCGTACATTTGGGTCAGGCCGCAAGGTTCATAGCGCGAAGGCATCAGAAAGATGTCGCTGCCAGCCTGAATGCGGTGGGCCAGATCTTCGGTATAGGCGATGGAAGCGTGCAGATGGCTCTTGTAGCGCTGCGCCATGTCCATGACAGCCTGTTCGTAGCGCAGACTGCCCTCTCCGAGAATGAGCAGGCCGATGTCGCGTTCCATCAGTTGGGGAATGATCTCCAGCAAAAGGTCGATGCCCTTCTGCCCGCGCAAACGGCCGATAAAGCCCAACACGGGCCTGTCTTCAAGATGGGCGGAAAGGCCCAGTTCCTTCAGCAGGGTTCGTTTGCAGACCCGTTTGCCCTCCACGTCCGCCCGACTGTATTTGGCCGCGATGTGGCGGTCGTTCTGCGGGTCCCAGATTTCGTAATCCGCGCCGTTCAGGATGCCCATCAGCTCGTGTTCCCGGTGGCGCAGAATGCCGTCCAGACCGAAACCGAAACGCTCCGTCAGAATTTCGCGGGCATAGCTGGGGCTGACGGTGCTGACCATGTCGGCGTACGCGATGCCCGCCTTCAGAAAATTGAAGTCGCCGTAATATTCCGCCCCGTCCATGTTCCAGGCCTCAAGCGGCAGGCCGCAGTCGGCGAAAAGCCGGGAAGAAAAACGTCCCTGAAAGGCCAGGTTGTGAATGGTCACCAGGGTGCGGGTGTCGGCCCAGAAAGGATCGCTGCGCCGCGCGAAATGGATGAACGCAGGCAAAAGCGCCGCCTGCCAGTCGTGGACATGCACGATGGCCGGGGGTTCTCCAAGGTGGCGGATAACGGACATGGCCGCGCGGCAGAAAAAGATGAAGCGTTCCGCGTTGTCGAAATAATCGCCCTTGTACTCGTTATAATACTGCCGACGGTCGAAATATTCCCCCCGGTGCAGAAAATAGGCGTTCACCCCGTTGTGCTCCGTGACAAAGGCGTCCACCTTGATGGGGTCCCAGGGGTAACCCACGGGGCAGTCGGACAGGGCCAGCTTCAGGGGCGCGGCGCCGGTGCGCAGACGCCCGTAAAAAGGCGATATCACCGACGTGGGCACCCCCATGCGCGATAATGCGCAGGGCAGAGCTCCCATAACGTCGCCGAGGCCCCCGCTTTTGGAAAAAGGGTACATTTCCGAGGCTACCAAAAAAACGGGTCTGGGCATGAGCATCACTCCGGTTACAACACGCAAGAGGTCCGTATCAACAGCGGCTGCCGCCGCAAGCATTCTTAGTACTGGGAGCAAAAAGTATTTCATCTTTTTGCTCCAAAATCGCTGCACCGAAAAACGCGGTTTTCGGCTTGCTCCGCCGCGTTGCGGCGCGGCGGGCCAAGCGACCGCGGCCACCGGGGGGCCCAAAAATTTTCCTCACCCCACAAAACCCCCCCCCCCCCCCCCAACACGG
>JAVBRE010000013.1:0-7273 GCA_031548325.1 Desulfovibrionaceae bacterium | reverse complement strand
AGAGGGGTCTTCTTTGGCCAGCTTGCCCAGCGCGGCGGAAAGGGCGTCACGGTCGGCCTTGGTTTTGGGCTCAATGGCGACTTCGATGACTGGATCGGGAATATCCAGCGATTCAAGATGGATAGGCCGGTCAAGGCTGCAGATGGTGTCACCGGTGGAGACGTTCTTCAGACCCACTAGGGCCACGATATCCCCGGCGCCCGCCCACTTCACATCTTCGCGTTTGTTGGCGTGCATGCGCAGGAGACGGCCGATGCGTTCTTTTTTGCCGGTGTTGGCGTTGAGCACGGTGGCGCCGGATTCAATGGCGCCGGAATACACGCGGAAAAAGGACAGATGCCCGATGTAGGGGTCGGAGAAAAGCTTGAATACAAGGCCGGCCAGAGGTTCCTTGTCGTCGGAATGGCAGATGATTTTTTCTTCCGGCTTGTCGGGGCTGGCGCCTTCCATCTGTTCAATGTCCAGCGGCGAGGGCAGGTAGCGCATAACCGCGTCCAGCAAGGGCTGCACGCCCATGTTGCGAAACGCGGAACCGCAGACCACGGGCACGATGTTGCGGGCGATGGTGGCGGACCGCACGCAAGAGATGATTTCATCCACGGTCAGTTCTTCGCCGCCGAGATATTTTTCAAGCAGCGCTTCATCCTCTTCGGCCACCGCGTCCAGCATTTTGGTGTGGGCGGCCTGGTAGGCGTCTTTCAGCGAATCCGGCACGTCGGTGACGGTAAAATCGGCGCCTTTGCTTTCTTTGTCGAATACAATGGCATGGCCCTCGATCAGGTCCACGATGCCTTCAAACTTGTCCTCGCTGCCGATGGGAATCTGCAGGGGGATAGGCTTGGCTTTCAGTCGGTCGTGAATCATGTCCACGCAGCGGTCGAAGTTGGCGCCGATACGGTCCATTTTGTTGACAAAGCAAAGCCGCGGAACAGCATAGCGGTCGGCCTGGCGCCAGACGGTTTCCGACTGGGGCTCGACGCCCGCCACCGCGTCGAACACGGCGATGGCGCCGTCAAGCACGCGCAGGGACCGTTCCACTTCCATGGTGAAGTCCACATGGCCGGGGGTGTCGATGATGTTGAGCTGATGCTCTTTCCAATAACAGGTGGTGGCGGCGGACGTGATGGTGATGCCGCGCTCCTGTTCCTGTTCCATCCAGTCCATGGTGGCTTCGCCGTTATGGGTTTCGCCCAGTTTGTGCGAAACGCCCGTATAGAAAAGGATGCGTTCCGTGGTGGTCGTCTTGCCGGCATCAATATGAGCCATGATGCCGAAGTTGCGCTGCATGTTCAGGGGGGTCTGCCGGGACACAATAGTACTCCAAAAAACTGTTCTGATTAAAAATCAAAACCGCGTGACGCGGTTTTGATAAAGGGCTGCCTGTGCTGGAAAGCGACTACCAGCGGTAATGAGCAAAGGCCTTGTTGGCTTCGGCCATGCGGTGGGTGTCTTCGCGCTTTTTTACGGCGCCGCCGCGGTTGTTGTACGCGTCGACGAATTCCGCCGCCAGTTTGCTGGTCATGCCTTTTTCTCCGCGCGCGCGGGCGTAGCCGATGATCCAGCGCACGGACAGGGAAACCTGGCGGTCAGGGCGCACGTCCATGGGCACCTGATAGGTCGCGCCGCCCACGCGGCGGGCCTTGACTTCCAGATGGGGCTTCACGTTGTCCAGGGCCTTTTCAAAAGCGCGCAGGGCGTCTTCGCTGGTCTTTTCAGCAAGCTGGTCAAGGGCGGAATAGAAAATTTTTTCCGCAACGCCTTTCTTGCCGTCATACATAAGACGGTTGATGAACCGGGCCGCCAACCGGCTGTTGTACACCGGGTCAGGCAGCACTTCACGTCTGGGAACCGATCCTTTGCGAGGCATGTCAATCTCCTGTTATTTCGGCTTCTTGGCGCCGTATTTGGAACGGCCCTGACGGCGGTCCTGAACCCCCGCGGCGTCAAGAGTGCCGCGGATGATGTGATAACGCACGCCGGGAAGGTCTTTCACGCGGCCGCCGCGGATCATCACTACGGAGTGTTCCTGCAGGGTATGCCCTTCGCCGGGGATGTACGCGGTGACTTCCATGCCGTTGGTCAGGCGCACGCGGGCGACTTTACGCAAGGCGGAGTTGGGCTTTTTGGGCGTGGTGGTATATACGCGCGTGCATACGCCGCGACGTTGCGGGCAGGCCTGCAGGGCGGGCGTCTTGCGGCGCTTGAGCACTTTTTTGCGCTCTTTCCGGATAAGCTGATTAATGGTAGGCATTGCCCCTCCAAAAAATATTCATGGTGTGCGCTAGAGCAGCGTTACATATGCCAGGTAAAAAAACATGTCAAGAAAAGGTAAGAAAAAAACCGGCCGCCATAGGTCAGGCAACCCAGAATTTCCAGATCAGCGACGCAAATAAAAAACAGAGCATAAGGAACAAAAGCCGCCGTACAAAAGGGGCGCCGATGCGCATGGCCAGTTTGCTGCCCAGCCAGTTGCCCGCGATGTTGGCCGCGGTCAGGGGAAGCACCAGCCAGAAAAGGGTCACGCCGTGCCAGATATATACAAGGGAAGCGCTGATGCTGCCGGCCAGGTTGAAGACTTTGGCCGTGCCCGAAGCTTTGACCAGACCCATGCCCACAAAGGCGTGCAGCACCAGAATGTACAAACTGCCCGAACCGATGCCCAGAAAGCCGTCGTAAAAACCCACGGGAACGCAGATGAGCGGAAGCATGGCGTAGCGGGCAAAGGGGGTCAGTTCCCTGTCTTCTCCGCGGTCCCTTTTGGGCATCATGGTGAAAAGAATGCCCAGCGGCAGCAGAAAGATCACCAGTTTGCCGATGGTTCCGCTGTCGAAATACAGCAGCATCTTCGTGCCCAAAGCCCCGGCCAGCACGGCGACGGGCAGGCTGACCAGGGCGCTTTTCCAGAGCACCATGCCGCCGCGCGCGTACAGGGCGAGAGAGATGCAAGAACCGATGGTGCTGCACGGCTTGTTGGTGCCCATGGCCATTTCGGGCGGAATGCCGGCCAGCAGCAGGGCAGGAATGGATATCAGCCCGCCGCCCCCGGCCACGCTGTCCACAAACCCGGCCATGAAAAAAGCGGCAAGCAGAAGGATGAGCAGCCAGATATCCGGTTCCACGGCTAATGACGGTCCAGGCCCGCGGCCGGCAGGCGGGCGTTTTGCGTGTCCTTGTCAGAGACCGCTGTCGCCGCAAAAAGGTGGGTCGGTATTTCGTGTGTCATGGGGGGTCTGTATTTTTGGAACAGCCTATAGATCTTGTCTTTTTTTGGCAAGAGACGCGATGTGCGCGTTCCGCTTAAATTTGCACGAAAAATGAAAAAATATCTTGACCGACCAGGGCCGCCTGTGTATTTTGCCCTTTCGCGTATCGGACCCGGTCCTTTGCGCAGTTTTTTAGCCCCTGTGACGGCAGGGGAAGGTCGGGTTGAGCCCGTCCTGATGCGCCTGGTTGTACAATGCCAATCAGGTTTGACATTTGCAGGCGTTGCCGATGCCGTAAAAATGTCTCGCCGTTCCAGCCCGCACGGGCTGTAAGGCAGTGTGCATGACCGCGAGAAGCTTCCTTATATAAGGATGTCGTTCCGTACGGTCTGGCGACCCTGCGACCACCTGACCGGCTTTACCAAAGCCGGGGCCGGGCTGGCGACAGAGTTGGATGTTCTTCGCGCGTGCGGATGAAAAACCGGCGGCCGGCCCTGGTTGTCGATGTTTTCATCTCCCGCCGCAGCAAAGAACTCCACCCGCCGAACAGGCGGTTTTTGTCGTCATTCCGGTTGTAAAAGGGCAAGTGAGGCTTCGGGCAGGCAGGCCTTCCCGGAATTTTTTCTGAGAACGGAGTAAACAATGACGACAGTTAGCAGTGATCGTATCAGAATCAAGCTGAAGGCTTACGATTACCGCATCCTGGATAAGGCCGTGGCCGAAATCGTGGATACGGCGAAGAACACCGGAGCCGGGATCGCGGGGCCCATTCCCCTGCCCACGAACATCCACAAGTACACGGTGAACCGCTCTGTTCACGTCGACAAAAAGTCCCGCGAGCAGTTCGAGATGCGCATTCACAAGCGGCTTATGGATATCCTTGAGCCCACCCAGCAAACCGTGGACGCGCTCGGCAAGCTCTCCCTGCCGGCCGGCGTCGACGTGGAAATCAAACTTTAGGGAGAGAGTCATGGCTGATACTATGGGAATTTTGGGACGCAAGCTGGGCATGCTTCGCGTCTTTACGGGCGAAGGCACCTCCGTTGCCGTGACCGCCATTGTTGCCGGTCCCTGCCCTGTGATTCAGATCAAGGGCGCTGAAAAGGACGGCTATGACGCCGTGCAGGTGGCCTTTGGCGAAGCCAAGGAAAAACACCTGAGCAAGGCCAGGGTCGGCCATCTGAACAAGGCCGGCCGCGGTCTTTTTCGCACATTGCGCGAATTCAGGCTGGACGAGCCCGCCTCTGTTGCCGTGGGCGATGACCTGACCGTTGACATGTTCGCCCCCGGCGACATCGTGAAAGTCACCGGCAAAAGCATCGGCAAAGGCACGGCCGGCGTCATGAAACGCTGGAACTTCAGCGGCGGCAACGCCTCGCACGGCGACGAGAAGACCCACCGCAAAGGGGGGTCCATCGGCAACAACACCGAACCCGCCAAAGTCTGGAAGAACAAGAAAATGGCCGGCCGCATGGGCAACGTCCGCGTGACCGTGCAGGGCCTGGAAGTGGTCGACGTGCGGCCCGAGGAAAACCTGATCCTGGTCAAGGGGGCCGTGCCCGGTCCTTCCAACGGCCTGGTCATAGTGCGCAAGCAGTAAAGAGGGATGCCGCCATGGCTGTTGTAAAAATATACGATCAGACGAAGCAGGAAGCCGGCGAGATCACCCTCGCGCCCGAAGTTTTCGAAGTGCCGGTCCGGCCGGAGATCTTGAACCTGGTGGTGCGCGCCATTCGCGCGTCCCGCCGCGCGGGCACCCATTCCACCCTGACCCGGTCCATGATGAAGGGCGGCGGAGTAAAGCCCTGGCGCCAGAAAGGCACGGGCCGCGCCCGTTCCGGTTCGAACATTTCCCCTGTCTGGCGGGGCGGGGCCGTTACCTTCGGCCCGCAGCCGCGTGACTATTCTTTCAAGGTCAACAAGAAGGTGCGGCTTCTTGCCATGAAAATGGCCCTGTCCGCCCGCCAGTTTGACCAGAAACTGATGGTGGTCAAATCCATCGAGCTGCCGGAAGCGAAGACCAGGCATTTCGCCTCCGTGGCCAAGACGCTGGGCCTGGGCAAGACCCTTATCGTGCTGCCCGCCCGCGACGAAGCGCTGATTCGCTCGGCGCGCAACATTCCCGGCATCACGGTGGCCACCATTGAAGAACTCAATGTGTACACCGTTCTTCTGCACCCCCAGATCGTCCTCCTTGAGGGGGCGGTGGCGCCTCTCGCGGCGCGGCTCAGTTAAGGAGGCGAGTCATGGATTACTCGCAGATCATCATGAAACCTCTGGTTTCTGAAAAAGCCACCTTCATGAAAGAGAACGCCAATCAGGTCGCCTTTTTCGTGAATGCCCGCGCCAACAAGATCGAGATCAAGCGCGCCGTGGAAGAAGCGTTTAAGGTCAAGGTCATCGAAGTCCGCGTTGTGACCAAGAAGCCCGTGGCGAAAACACGCCAGGGCCGCGTTGTGGGCAGGGTCGCCGGCTACAAGAAAGCCTATGTCACCTTGGCGGCCGGCGCGAAGATCGAATTTTTTGAGGGAGTCTGATCATGGCCGTGCGTAAACTGAAACCAACCTCCGCGGGCAGACGTTTTCAGATGGTTTCCGATTTTGCGGAAGTCACCTGCAAAACTCCTGAAAAAAGTCTGACCGAAGGCCTGCCCAAAAAGTCGGGACGGAACAATTACGGCCGGGTGACCAGCCGCCGCCGCGGCGGCGGGCACAAGCGCCTGTACCGGATCATCGACTTCAAGCGCGACAAGGCGGGCATTCCCGCGAAAGTCGCGACCATCGAGTACGATCCCAACCGTTCTGCCCGCATCGCGCTGCTGAACTACATTGACGGCGAAAAGCGCTATATTCTGGCGCCCGTCGGCCTTGCCGTCGGCGATACCGTCATTTCCGGCGAAGGCGCCGATATCAAGCCCGGCAACACCCTGACCCTGGCTAAAATTCCCGTGGGCACGCTGATCCACAATGTGGAGTTGCACCCCGGCCGCGGCGGCCAGTTCTGCCGCGCCGCCGGCACCTACGCCCAACTGGTGGCGAAAGAAGGCCCCTATGCGCTTTTGCGCATGCCTTCGGGTGAGGTGCGCAAGGTGCTGGCGCACAGTCTGGCCACCATCGGCCAGGTGGGCAATATCCAGCACGAAAATATTTCTCTGGGCAAGGCCGGCAGAAACCGCTGGCTGGGTCGCCGTCCCAAGGTGCGCGGCGTGGCCATGAACCCCGTCGACCACCCGCTGGGCGGCGGCGAGGGCAGAAGCTCCGGCGGCCGCCACCCTGTCACCCCCTGGGGCAAGCCCACCAGAGGGTACAAGACCCGCGACCGGAAGAAGGCCTCCGGCAAGCTTATCATTACCCGGCGGAAGTAGGTAGGAGAGACCCATGCCAAGATCGTTGAAAAAGGGCCCGTTCGTTGACGGGTATCTGGAAAAGAAAGTGGAAGCGGCCGTCGCCAACAGCGACCGTCGGGTCATCAAAACCTGGTCCCGCCGCTCGACCATCCTGCCGGAAATGGTGGGGCTCACCTTTGCGGTGCACAACGGCAAGAAATTTATTCCCGTGTTTGTCACTGAAAACATGGTCGGCCACAAGATGGGCGAATTTTCGCCCACCCGCGTGTTCCATGGCCATGCCGGCGACAAGAAAACCAAGGCCGTCAAGAAGTAACGGGTGAAGTCATGGAAGCAAAAGCAATAGGCAAGTTTATTCGCGTCTCGCCGCGCAAAACCCGTATCGTTGCGCGCAACGTTGTGGGCAAGCCCGTGGAAGACGCCATGAACATCCTGAAATTCACGCCGCAGAAAGGCGCCGAAGTCATTCGCGCCGTCATGCGTTCCGCGTTGGCCAATGCCGAACAGCAGACCAACGTCAACGTGGACGCTCTGATCGTGAAACAGGTGATAGTCAACGAAGGCCCCTCCTGGAAGCGTTTCATGCCCCGCGCGCAAGGTCGCGCGACCAGCATTCAGAAGCGCACCAGCCATGTAACCGTCATTCTTGCCGAGAACTAGGAAACGCTATGGGTCAGAAAGTCCATCCCTTCGGGTTCCGGCTCGGGTACAACAAGAACTGGCA
>JAVBRE010000056.1:0-14728 GCA_031548325.1 Desulfovibrionaceae bacterium | reverse complement strand
AACCCAGCCGGGCGGCGGTCCTGATGGCCGTCAGCCAAGGAATCCACGTTCTTCGCGCGGGGAGCACCCGCTGTGGGTATTCGACCAACGCCAAAAACGATGCATGACGCCGTATCCCGACAAAAAGCCCCGCTTCCCATTTGCCATTCCGGCCTTTGGAGGATACATAGACCGGAGAAAGACCTGGCGTCGCCTTGTGAGCGGAAGCGTGCGAGGCGGTTTCCACGGAGGACAGCCATGAACCCGACGGATTCCATGCTTCGATCGCTGTTTCCCAAAATCCGCAGCATTGCGGTTGTGGGCGCCAAGGATGCGCCCGGCCCGCCTGTGGATTACGTCAGCCGTCACATGATGGGGGCGGGATATACGGTGATTCCTGTGCATCCGGTGCGCAAGAACGTCTGGGGGCTGCCGACCTATGCTTCGCTTGCCGATCTGCCCGAACCCGTGGACATGGTGAACCTGTTCCGGGCGCCGGAATACTGCCCCGGACACGCCCGTGAAGTTCTGGCCATGCGCGAAAAGCCCTTCGTTTTTTGGATGCAGCTCGGCATCAGCAGCCCGGAAGCTGCGACCATGCTTGAAAACGAGGGCATCATCGTAGTGCAGGACGCCTGTCTGATGGTGGAGCACAAGCGCATCACGGGGGCCGTGTGAGTGAAAGCGAGGGGGGCGCGGCAGCGGTTTTTTCCTGCCGGCGCTGCGGCGACTGTTGCATCGGCAAAGGCGGCATTGTGCTGCGCGGCCGGGATCAAAAGCGCCTGGTTGCGGCCTTGCGCCTGTCGCTTGCGGAATTTCAGGCCCGCTGCACCGAGCGGCAGGGAGATAAAATCCGTCTGCGCAGCGGCCCCGACGGCGCCTGTGTTTTTTACCGGCCCGGCAGTGGTTGCGGCGTGCATCAGGCCCGGCCGGACATCTGCCGGGCCTGGCCCTTTTTTCGCGGCAACCTGATCGATCCGTACAGTTTCGCTCTGGCCAAAGAAGGCTGCCCCGGCATCCGGCGCAACGTCGCCTTTGCCGTTTTCGCCCGTGCCGGAACGGAATGTCTGCGGCAAGAAGGGCTGACCGCCCGGCGTTCCGACGCAGGCAGCCCCAACGCCTTGATTCTTGACGAAGAGGCCGCGCTATGACCAGAAAACAGGCTCTGGGGGTGCTGGGGCTGGCCGAAGGGGCCAAGCCGGAGGACTTCAAGCGGGCTTACCGCCGTCTGGCTTTTGCCCTGCACCCGGACCTGAATCCGGACAACCCCAATGCGGGCAAGGATTTTCAGCGTCTGAACGAAGCCTATGTGCTGCTCAGCGCGTCCGTGGACGCCGGCGCAGCCGGCGGCCGCGCGACGGCAGCGGGCCGCGCGAATCGTGCGGGCCGTGCGACGGCTGCGGACGAGGAACGGGAAGCCACGGAAAAAGCTCGTGCGGATGCCCGCAAAGCGTACGAAAAAGCCAGAGGGCGCTTCGATGCCAACCGGAGCGGGACGGCGGGAGCAGCCCGCAACGCCGGGCCGCCGCACGGCCCGCGGCCGGCTGAAGAACGCGGCTTCACGGACCGCGAAGACGTGTTGCGCGACCTGTTGCGCGACCCTTTTGCCCGCCGCGTGTTTGAAGATATTTACAGCCAGATCCGCCGCGATGCCGAGCGTAACGGCAAGCCCCGTCCGGTCCGCCCTTATGCCAGGGCGGAAGAGCCCGGACTGGTGGGCAGCATGGTCGAAGGCGCGCAGGCCTGGGCGCGCCGCCAGATCGACGAAGAACAGACCGTGCATTTTGCGGGGGCGCTGATTCCCGGTTCCCGCGTCCGCCTGCAGGTGAGCCACGGGTTTTTGAGCAAGCCGCAGACCATAGAACTGACCCTGCCGCCGGAATTCGAGATCGGGCGTCCCATTCGTCTTAAAGGCCTGGGCAAGCGCATCGGCAAGTGGCGCGGGGATCTCTATCTGAAGATATTGGCGAAATAAGCGGTTGCTGAAGCCGGTTTGCCCGTATGGGGCGCCGCTCCATTTTATAGCGCTTCGTCCCATTCCTTGCAGACATTCACCCAGCCGTCTGCGCGGGACGTCTCCACCAGCTCCGCGCAGGTCAGCTCGATGGCCGAATTGCCGCTGCCGCAGGCGGGAAAGATCGTGGCAAAGCGCTTGAGCGATTCGTCCAGCCAGACCTGAACCCCCTCGGGCAGAGCAAAGGGGCAGACACCGCCCACCGGATGCCCGGTGGCGGCGAGAGCCTCTTCCGGCGGGAGCATTTTGGCCTTGCAGCCGAAAGCCTTTTTGAATTTGCCGTTGTCGATCCTGGCGTCGCCGGCCGCCACAATCAGCACGCAGCCGCCGTTCACGGCAAAAGCCAGGGTCTTGGCGATTCTGGCCGGAATGACCCCTACTGCCCTGGCCGCCAGTTCCACGGTGGCGCTGGACGCGGCGAATTCTTTCACCGCGCCGTCTTTGCTCCAGGCTTTGAGATAATTTCTTACGTCAGCGACACTCATCGTCTGTTGGGGGAAGAAAAAACTCTTTTGCAAAAAAGTTTTTCTTTCCCCAAACCCCCATCTTTTTCAAAAAACGTTGATGTGACCGGCAAGAGCTTAACGCGGCATCACGGCAAACCGGGCCGTTAGCTCCTGTAGTCCGCATTGACGCTGACATATTCATGGGTGAGATCCGAGGCCAGGAGGGTGTATGTCCCTTTGCCGGAACCCACGGTGATGTCCATGGCGATGTCGCGTTGCTCCATGGGGCCTTTGAGCGCGGCGTCGTGATCGCCCTGCGTGGGCTGGCCCTTGCGGAAAATTTCCACTCCGCAGAGGCTGACGGAGACCTCTTCGGGCCTGAATGCGGCCCCGCTGCGGCCGACGGCCGCCACGATGCGCCCCCAGTTGGCATCCTTGCCGTACATGGCGGTCTTCACCAACTGCGAATGGCCCACGGTACGGGCGATTTTCTCGGCGTCCGCGTCGTCGGCAGCGCCGTTGACCGCGATGTGAATGACTTTGGTCGCGCCTTCGCCGTCCTGCACCAGCATGTAGGCGATGTCGCCCAGAATTTTGGTCAGGGCGGCTTCCAGCAGGGCCAGGTCCTTATCGTCAATGGCCTCGACCCCGGATGCGCCGTTGGCCAGACCGTAAATGGTGTCGTTGGTGCTGGTGTCGCCGTCCACGGTGACCCGGTTGAAGGTCAGGTCCACGGCGCGGCGGAACATGGCCCGCCATGCGTCCACGGGCACTTTCGCGTCACAGAGCACCACGGCCAGCATGGTGGCCATGTTGGGGCAGATCATGCCCGCGCCCTTGGCCATGCCGGCGAGACGCGCCTCGCCGCCGGACAGGGCCACGGACTGCTCGCCCCATTTAGGGAAGCTGTCCGTGGTCATGATGGCTTTGGCGAAATCTTCCGTGCCCGCATGTCCCAGGGCCTTGGCGAGTTCGGGCGCGGCCGTCCGCCATTTGTCCATGAGCAGCTGGTTGCCGATGACGCCGGTGGAGGCGGGCAGAATGTCTTCGGGCGCAAGCCCCAGCGCCTGTGCCGCCAGTTCCTGCGTCTTGCGGCAGTTGGCCAGACCTTCGTCGCCGGTGCAGGCGTTGGCCTGGCCGGAATTGATAAGCACGGCGCGGGCCGTATCACGGTCCGCCATGAGTTTTTGCCCCACCAGCACAGGCGCGGCTTTGAAGGCCGTCTGGGTGAACACCCCGGCGCTGGCGGCCGGAAGGTCGCTGACCACCAGAGCCAGGTCGTTGCGGCTTTGCTTTCTGAAGCCCGCGTTGACAACGGCGAAACGAAACCCTTTGGGAGCGGCCATGGCAGTGTCCTTGTTAGATTGGCCAAAGGGGCGCTGCCCCTTTGAAAACCCCGGCAGGGGGCGCGGCCCCCTGCACCCGCGATTGGTAAAGTTTGTCTATACCCAACAAAGTTTTTTGAAAAGGATGGGGGTCCGGGGGAAGGAAAAAACTTTTTTGCCACAAAGTTTTTTCCTTCCCCGGAATTTCACGTCCCGGCGCCGCAGCATTTTTTATATTTTTTCCCGCTGCCGCAGGGGCAGTCGTCGTTGCGGCCCACCTTGGGGGCTTCGCGTTTGACTGTCGCGGGTTTGTCGGCGGCTTCGCTGCCGGAGTAGGAAAGGGCGCTGCTGCGTTCCTTGTGTTTAAATTCTTTGGCTGTAGCCCTGGCGATTTTCGCCTGTTCTTCGGCTTCGGCCTCGGCCGCGGCGGCTTCGTGCAAAGCTTCTTCGTCCGCATCCGTTTCTTGCTGCAGCCGCACGCGGGTCAGGGATTTGAGCACGTTTTCACGGATGCGGAAGAGCATATCCTGAAAAAGGGTGAAACCTTCGCGCTTGTATTCCTGTTTGGGGTCGCGCTGGCCGTAGCCGCGCAGGCCGATGCCGTCGCGCAACTGGTCCATGTTCAGCAGGTGTTCCTTCCAGCAGCGGTCCAGTTCTTCAAGCAGGAAGTAGCGCAGAATGTCGCGATAAAGGTCGGGCCCGGCGCTTTTGAGGGTGCCCAGAATGGCCAGCACGCCGGCCTTGGTCTCTTCGTCGCTGGGCAGTTCGTCTTTGTTCCAGAAGCGAAGCAGGTTCAGCGACTCGGTCATGCGCCCGGCCACGAGGGCGGCCTGATCGGGTTCCAGATTGTCCTTGGCGGCGTAAACCGGTTCGTAGATGTCGGCGATGACGTCGTCCAGAAATTCAAGGACGATGCCTTCCACGTTGTCGTTCATCATTGTGTCGCGGCGCAGGGAATAAATGACCTCGCGCTGCTGGTTCATGACGTTGTCATAGTCGAGCAGGGTCTTGCGGATCTCAAAGTTGTGCCCTTCCACGCGTTTCTGGGCGTTTTCAATGGCTTTCGAGATCATGCGGTGTTCGATGGATTCGCCCTCTTTGAGTCCCAGGGTCTGCATGAGGCTGGATATGCGGTCCGAACCGAAGAGGCGCATGAGGTCGTCTTCCAGCGCGAGATAGAAGCGGGATGAGCCGGGGTCGCCCTGGCGGCCGGAGCGGCCGCGCAACTGGTTGTCGATGCGGCGGGATTCGTGGCGTTCGGTGCCCAGAATATGCAAGCCGCCCAGTTCGCGCACGCCTTCGCCGAGCACGATGTCCGTGCCGCGGCCGGCCATGTTGGTGGCTATGGTGACTTTGCCCTTGTGCCCGGCTTCGGTGATGATGGCGGCTTCCTGCTCGTGATGCTTGGCGTTGAGCACGTTATGGGGCAGCCCTGTTTTTTTGAGCATGCCGGAGAGCAGTTCCGATGTTTCGATGGAAATGGTGCCCACCAGCACGGGCTGGCCCTTTTCATGCAATTCTCGGATTTCATTGATGATGGCGTCGTACTTTTCTTTTTTGGTGCGGTAAACCACGTCCGGCATGTCGATGCGGATCATGGGCCGGTGCGTGGGGATGGAGAGCACTTCCAGTTTGTAGATTTCGCCGAATTCCACGGCCTCGGTGTCGGCCGTGCCGGTCATGCCGGCCAGTTTTTCATACAGCCGGAAGTAGTTCTGAAAGGTGATGGAGGCGAGCGTCTGGTTTTCGGCCTCGACCTTGACCCGTTCTTTGGCTTCAAGGGCCTGGTGCAAACCGTCGGAAAAACGGCGGCCGGGCATGAGGCGGCCCGTGAATTCGTCCACGATGACCACTTTGTTTTCCGCCACGACGTAATCCACGTCGCGCCTGAAGATCTTGTGGGCCTTCAGGGCTTGCAGGGTATGGTGCTGCAGAGTGATGTTCTGGGGGTCGAAAAGGTTGTCCACCCCGAGCAGTTGCTCGCAACGGGCCACGCCTTCGTCGGTCAGCATGGCGGTTCGGCCTTTTTCGTCAAGCGTGTAGTGTTCTTGAGCCTTCAGGCGGGGGATGATGGCGTCGACCTTGCGGTAAAGGTCGGTGGACTCGTCCGCCGGGCCGGAAATGATGAGCGGCGTTCTGGCTTCGTCGATGAGGATGGAGTCCACCTCGTCCACAATGGCGTAATGGTGGGGGCGCTGGACGAGCTGTTCTTTGTAGAACTTCATGTTGTCGCGCAGATAGTCGAAGCCGAATTCGTTGTTGGTGCCGTAAGTGATGTCCGCGCCATAGGCGGCTTTGCGTTCCTCGTCGGAGAGGCCGTGGACGATGACGCCCACGGACAGACCGAGAAACGAGTATATTTTGCCCATCCAGTTGGCATCGCGTTTGGCCAGATAGTCGTTGACAGTGACCACGTGCACGCCCTTGCCCGCGAGGGCGTTGAGCACCACGGACAGGGTGGCGACCAGGGTTTTGCCTTCGCCGGTCTTCATTTCCGCGATTTTGCCGCCGTGCAGGGCCATGCCGCCGACAAGCTGCACGTCGAAGTGGCGCATGCCCAGCGTGCGTACGGAAGCTTCGCGGGTCAGAGCGAACACTTCGGGCAAAAGATCGTCCAGGTCGCGGCCGGATCGGTGCTGCTCGCGCAATTCGGCGAGACGCGCGGGAAATTCGTCGTCCCGCAAGGCCTGCATGGCCGGTTCCAGGGCGTTTATGGCCGCTGTCGCGGGCCGCTGCCGTTTCATGTACCGTTCGTTTTTCGTGCCGAAAAGAGCGTGGATAAGATAGCTGATCATGAATGCTCCTGCCCGATGGCGCAAAGACGCGGCGGGCTGGTTGGATTACAGTTCGCGTAAACCTATGTCCATACGGCAGAACGAGGGGTTTGGCAATGAAAGGGAAAGGTGCTATTCTTCGCGATCTCACGCGGAGAGGGCAAGGTATGGATATTCGACTGCAAACAACTTTCAGAAGCAAGATTCGGACGGATTGTCTCATTCTTCCGGCCTTTGCCGGCGAAACTCCGGCGTCTTTTGCCGGTCCCATGGGAGAATCGCTGGCCTGGTTGCGCGACGGCGCTTTCTTGAACGACCATTCAGGAAAAAAGGATCAGTTGACCGTATGCTACGGTCCGGCGGGCGCGACAATACCCAGGGCTCTTTTGCTGGGCCTGGGCCCCAGGAAAGACGCGACGCCGGACGCTTTTCGCCAGGCCCTGGGCGCCGCCGCCCGGCGCTGCAAAAGCCTGCGCCTTGCCCGGACGGCCTTGTACGCGGGCAGCTTTGCCCCCATAGCTGCGGCCTTGGGCAAAAGCGAAGGCGAGCTTCTGGCCGAAGCGGTCCTGGCCTGCATTCTTGCCGTATACCGCTGCACCGCGTACCGTTCGGCGGGGGCAAAAGCGGAAGCGAAAAAGGACGACGACACGTTTTTCAGTCCCGACACCCTTGTGGTACTGCACGACGGCAAAACGGCGCCCGCGGCCCTGCGCGGTCACCTGCGCCGCGCCGAAGCGGAAGGGGCGGGCATCTGCCTCGCCCGCGAGTTGGTCAACGGCCCGCCCAACATCATCACCCCGGCCCGCATGGCGGAAGAGGCCCAGGCGCTGGCAAAGCGCTACGGTTTCAATTGCCGGGTGCTGCGCCGGGCGGATATGGAACAGTCGGGCATGGACGCTTTGCTTGCGGTAGCGAAAGGCTCGCACACGGACCCGCGATTTATCGTGCTGGAATATATGCCGAAAAATGCGAAAAAGCGCGCCCCCCTCGTGCTGGCCGGTAAAGGCATCACCTTTGACACGGGCGGCATCTCGCTGAAACCACCGGCCGGCATGCATGAAATGAAAGGCGACATGGCCGGGGCCGCCGCCGTGCTGGGCGTTTTCGAAGCCATCGGGCATCTGTCCGAACTGGTCGTGCAGCCCGTGGTGGGGCTTTTGCCCTGTGTGGAGAATATGCCCGGCGGCGGGTCTTTTCGCCCTGGCGACATTGTGACCACCATGTCCGGCAAAACGGTGGAGATTCTCAATACGGACGCCGAAGGACGGCTTATTTTGTGCGATACCCTGGCCTATGCCCAGAAGAACTGGAAGCCTTCGGCCCTGGTGGACGTCGCGACCCTGACCGGGGCCTGCGTCGTGGCTTTGGGGCCTTATGGCGGCGCGGTGTTCAGCGACGATACGGCCTTGCGCGAAACGCTGGTCCGGCTGGGGACCGAGGCGGGCGATCTGTTGTGGCCCATGCCGCTGTGGGAAAACTTGCGGAGCAACCTGAAAAGCGCCGTCGCGGATATGACCAACGTCGGGTCACGTGAGGGAGGCGCCATCATCGCCGGGCTTTTTTTGAAATCCTTTGTATCTCCCGGCCTGCCCTGGGCGCATCTGGATATCGCCGGTCCGGGCTTTGCGAGCAAAGAGACGGCTCTGTGTCCCGAAGGCGGCACCGGGTTCGGCGTGCGCGTTCTCTATGCCCTGGCCCGGCACCCGCTTGAGAGGGCGGCCGGCAAAAAGGAACGATAAAAACACATGCATTGGCGCGACAGATGTATCCTGGCTTTTTGCCGCGTGGAACCCGCGGGCCTCTCGCCGGTCATGCCCGGAACCTGCGGCTCTTTTGCCGCTGTTTTGCTGGCTCCTTTCGTCTTCATGCCCCTCAGCCCTCTGGCCAGGGTCACCGTGCTTGTGGCCCTGTTCATGGCGGGGGGCGTCGCGGGCACCAGGGCGGAACAGCTTCTGGGCAAAGAAGACCCCGGCGAGGTGGTCATTGACGAAGTGCTGGGACAGTGGCTGACCTATCTGCCTTTCACGGTCCTGTCCTGGCCGCAGATGTTCGCCGGTTTCGTGTTGTTCCGGTTGTTCGACATCTGCAAACCCTGGCCTGTCAGGGCTTCGGAAAGCTGGATGCGCGGCGGGTACGGCATCATGCTCGACGACTTTTTTGCCGGACTGTACGCGGCGATCTGTCTTTTTCTGCTGCGTTTCTGGCTGTAGGCACAAAACTGAAGTACAAAGAAACCACGAAGAGTCGCGGCCTCTTTGTACTTCAGAAAAGACCAGTTCGATGTTGCTCGACTACTGTCCGCGGCGTTCCCACAGCCTCATGGAACGCATTTTTTTGCGACGCTCTCTTTGCAGCGACTTGCACACAAGAGGAGTGCCCTTTTTGTAGCCGCAACGTTCACGGTACTCTTCGGGCGTTATCCCGTGCGAGGACAGATGCTTTTTCGTCAACAGCTTGAATGACTTGCCGCATTCGACGCACGTGATGGACTTTTCCTTGATGGCCTTACGCGGATCAAGGGAGAGAGTTTCAGCGGTTTCGGGTATGCTCGCGCCGTCGCTGATAGCGCGGATTCCTCCGGCCAGTTTGCGAACCATGGTAGTGATTTCTTCTTCTGTCATGGTGCGGACACTGGCTTGCGCCTTCACAATTTCCAGAGCCTCTTTCAGGTAGTTTTCCATATAGCATCCTTATTGCGGTAGTTTTGCTAATCTATTGTGGCTAATAAAAGCGCTTAAGTCAATACGCTGGTCGCATTTTTCCGGTGTCTTTTTTTCAGAAAAGCCAAAAACTTAGCAAGCTCGCAGCTGCCTTTTCAAAGAGAATTACGGCGAAATAGCGTGTATCTGGAGTTTTATGGGATTCGCTGTCGTGCCGAAACATATCAGTAAATGAGCATATGAAATTTGACAATGATTTTAATATTAAATATCTAAATATTTTAGGAAGATGAGCTTTATTTTGGACAGAAGTTGCATAAATGATCAGTCTCTAGATTAAAATTTTGAGACGTAATGTGGGGATATATATCAAGATATAATTAATGTGTATGTATAAGCCATATGCATAGTATATATATGAAAATAAATATAAGAAAAATGGTATAATTTGTTAACCATAAACGCTGCTTACAGAGCAATAGTATAAAAATTACATTTTCCGCATATAGTGTTATCAACATTATACTGCATTTAATCGCGACTATCGTTTAGAAGGTGTTTTTTTATTATTCGTTCGGCGATATCGTGCGTTATGCCTCCGTCCGTTGATTGTCGCGCGATATGTATTGTTTTTTTAAATTTGACCGTTGCGAGCAAGAAACGACATCCTTGCAGATTTCTGGTGGCGGCTTGCTGCATTTGTATAATCCGGTGTTGCGTTTTACGGCGAAGGCGCTTCTCATCCGGACCGCCGTCCGGTTTTGCTGTTGCGGTTGCTGCCTACTGACGGTATGTACGTGCTTTGGAGGAAAATATGTCCCGGACTCTATGTATCGTGTGTATTCTCACGTTTTGCGCGTCTTTTTGTCCCGCGCCGGCCGCCTTGGCCGCGGATGCGAAATCCGGCCAGGGCGCTTCCGCCCCCTTGGCCCGGGCGGAGTTGAAAGACGCCCTGCGCCAGGTTTTTCGAGAGAACCCGGACCTGGTGCTTGACGTGCTGCGTGAAAACAGCATCGCGGTTTTGGAAATTGCGCAAAAGGGCTCGCAGGAACGACAGTACCAGGCCATGCGCGCGCAGTGGCAGCAGGACATAAAAAACCCAAAGCAAATCAGCTATGACCGGCCCGTTTTAGGCAACGCCAAAGCGCCGGTGACCATTGTCGCGTATTCTGATTATACCTGCCCCTATTGCGCCGGCGCGGCGGAAACCATCCAACAGGTCATGGCCGCCCGCAAAAATACGGTACGCTTCATCTTCAAGAACTATCCCCTGAAAAGCCACCCTCTGGCCAGACTGGCCGTTGAATATGTGACGGCCGCTTTCGTGCTGGACGAGGCCAAGGGCTGGGTTTACCACGATGCGGTTTTCGCGGGGCAGGAAAAACTTCTCAAGGAAGGGGAAGGTTTTTTGCGCGCGGAAGCCCTGGCTCTGGGCTTCAATTTGCAGAAACTGAGCGCGGAAGCCAAAGGCCGCAAAGTCAAAAACATCATTGAAGAGGATATTGCCGAAGGCCAGGCCATCGGCGTGCCCGGCACTCCTTTTCATCTGGTCAACAATCTCACCGTGCGCGGCGGGGTCCCCCTGCCCGCTTTTCTGGAAGCTGTGGACACCGCCCTGGCGGCAACAAAGAAAAAGTGACCGGCAGTTCATTTTGGCGTGATACCGCGTCAGGCTTCAGCGCGCTGCTCAGTCGTGGACGAAAGAGTCCACTCCTTCCGCCCGTGCTTCGCCTTCCTTGTCTCACATCCAACCTGAACAGCCGCTTTCAGCGGATATTTTCGCAGCCCTGACGCGGTATCACGCCAAAATGAACTGCCGGCTCCCTCTTTTCTTTTTTGGAATCCTCTGGCATTGATAAGCTATGCCCGTCCGCAGACGCATCGGCCGCCGTGTGGTCATCTCCAGCCTCCTGTTTTTGGCCTTGGGCTTGCTTTTGTTTCTGGTTTTCAATCCCGGATTTTTTCTGCACGAGCTTTTTTGGGGCCCGCAGCCCTTGACCCGGGAAGGGATTCTGGATGCGCTCGCGGATTACGGCTACTGGATTTTTGTCGGTTACGTGCTGGTCACGGCGGTCGTCCTGTTTCTGGAAAACAGAAATCCGGACCGCACATTGGCATGGCTGCTGGTGCTGGGGCTCTTGCCTGTCGTTGGGCTGGCCCTGTACTGGGTTGTGGGGCCCAACTTCCGCTACCATGCTGACAAACGCCGCTTTCGCCTGGGCAGATCTCCGCGACGGGGAAGCTTGCCTCCGTCGCTGGAGCAAAGCCCCCTGGCCAGCGACCTGGCCGGCCTGCTTTTTTACTGCGCCGGGGCCGGTCTGGAAGAAGCCGAGGAAATAACCCTGCTGCATGACGGCGAAACAGCCTTTGCCCGCATCAAGGCGGAACTGGCCGGGGCCGCGCACAGCATTCTGCTGGAGAGTTACATCATCAAAAACGACGCCCTCGGCCGCGAGATCCGCGACATCCTGGCGCAGCGCGCGAAAGCCGGAGTTCTGGTCTGCGTGATCTACGACGCCGTGGGCAGCTGGCGCATGGGCGCGGGATACCTCAAACCCTTGCGCGAGAGCGGAGCGCACGCCTTTCCTTTTCTTCCCGCGGCTTTCCCCATGTTTCGCGGGGCCAATTACCGCAATCACCGCAAAATCATCGTGGTGGACGGCCGCACGGCCTTCATGGGCGGCATGAACATCGGCGACGAATATCTGGGTTTGGATCCTTCCATGGGATTTTGGCGCGACATGCATATGATGCTGCGCGGCAATGCCGTCAGAACCCTGCGCAGAATTTTTCTTCGCGATCTTGCCGTATGCGGAGCTTCCCGTTCCCTGCGCCGCAAGGTCCGCCTGCTTCTGGCAAGGCAGGCCCGCGGCGGTCCGCCCTGTAACGAGGCTTGCGGCGGCATACCCATGCAGATAGCCGCCAGCGGGCCGAATACCCCTTGGGACACCATCCAGAAAGCCTATTTTTCGCTGGTCAGCCGGGCGAGAAAAAGAGTGTGGCTGGTTTCGCCCTATCTGGTGCCGGGCAACACGCTGATGGAAGCCCTGGCCATGGCCGCGCTCAGCGGGGTGGACGTGCGCGTCCTCATTCCGGAAAAATCGGACCACCGACTGGTTCACTGGGCCAGCCTGAATTGTTGCGAAGATTTGCTGCGGGCCGGGGTGCGGGTTTTTTTATACCGGCCCGACCGCTTTATCCATTCCAAGGCCGTCACCTGCGACGGGGTTGTCATGTCCGTTGGCAGCGCCAATTTTGACACCCGCAGCCTGAACATCAACTTTGAGATACAGGCCTTCATCTATGACAGCGCTTTGGCCGGTGAAGGCGAAACCGCCTTTTTGCGGGACGCGGCCGATTCGCGCGAGCTTTCTTTCGCCGAGTGGAGCAAACGCCCCATGGCGCAGAAGGTCAGGGAAAATATCGGCAAGCTTTTTTCATCACTGGCGTAACGCGCGGTATTTTCCTATTATGGGGGTCAAGGGGCTCAGCCCCTTGCGGGTGCAGGGCGGACAAATCCGCAGGAAAGCGGAGTTGGACGGCGCAGCCGCCCCGAAGGGGTGAGGGCCAGGAAGGCGCGAATCACCCCTGCTTTTTTTCAGGAGTTGCTTATGAAATGTACGCGCTGCAAGGCAACGGCCGTCGTGGCCCTGCCCAGCCATAATGCCGGGTTCTGCCCGGACTGTTTTCTGGATTTTTTCAGCGGTCAGGTGGAAAAGGGCATCAACAAGCAGAAGCTGTTCAACCATGAGGACAAGATTCTGGTGGCCCTGTCCGGCGGCAAGGATTCGCTGGGCCTTATGCTCGAACTGTCGTTGCAGGGCTACAATGTCACCGGGTTGCATATCGATCTGGGCATTCCCGGTTCGTCGCCGGCGGCCAGGACGGCTGTAGAGCGGTTTTGCGAAAAACATTCCTTTCCGCTGCTGGTCAGAGAAATGGCCGCCGAAGGCCTGCCCATACCCGAGGTCAAGCGTTGCCTGAACCGACCCGTGTGTTCCGCCTGCGGCAAAATCAAGCGGCACTATTTCAACATGACCGCCCTGGAAGGGGGGTTTACGGTCATGGCCACCGGCCACAATCTCGATGACGAGATCGCGCGGCTGTTCAGCAACGTGCTGCGCTGGGACACCGGCTATCTGGCCGACCAGGGCCCCGCCCTGCCCGAAACCGGGGGCTTTGCCCGCAAGGTCAAGCCCCTATGGCGGCTTTCGGAATTCGAGACCGCCAACTACGCGTTTCTTCGCGGCATTGACTACCATTACGCGCCCTGCCCTTACAGCAAGGGCGCGTCCTTCACCACGCACAAAAGGATCTGGGCGGACCTTGAAGAGGCCATGCCCGGTCGCAAGCTGGATTTTTACCAGGGCTTTCTGGCTAACGGCAAACCCAAGTTCATGGAGGCTCGGGAAAAGGAGGGCGTGGCCCTTGCCCCCTGCGAGCGCTGCGGCTGCCCCACATCCGTGGAACTTTGCGGGGTCTGCCGCATCAAGGAGGTGCTCAGACAATCAGCCAGGGCATGAACAGCGGCAAGTACACGTCCATCAGAAACACGGCGATGAGGCTCAGCAGATAGGGCGCCACTGCTTTTGCGATGCGCTCTATTTTCAGACCGGTGACGCTGGAGGCCACGAACAAATTGATGGCCACCGGCGGGGTGATCATGCCGATGGCGATGCCCACGGTGAACAAAATGCCGAAGTGGACCAGATTGACGCCCAGCATCTTGACCAGGGGCAAAAAGACCGGGGTCAGCAGAATCACGGCGGAGGACGTTTCCATGAACACGCCCGCGATCAGAATGATGACGGCGATCAGAAAGATGACGACATAGGGGTTGTCGGAAAAAGCGAGCGCGCTCCGGGCCACGGTGGAAGGGATCTTCCAGTTGGCCAGCACCCAGCCGAAGATGCCGCTGCAGGCGATGATTATCATGATTACCGACGAGGTCATGGCGCTGCCTCTGACGATCTTTGCGATGTCGCGCAGCGAAAGGTCGCGGTAAATGAAGAGCGAAACCAGGGCGGCGTAGATGGCCGCCACGGCCGCCGCTTCAGAAGGCGTGAACCGGCCGGAGAATATGCCGCCCAGAATGATCAGGGGCATCATCAGGCCCCATATGGCCTGTGCGAAGGTAGCGAACACGGTCTTCCAGGCGAAGGGCGCGCCCTTGGGGTAGCCCCGGTCGTAAGCCTGCTTCAGCGCGACGGCTATCAAAACGCCGCCCATCATGAAACCGGGGATAAAGCCGTTCTGGAACAGCTTCGTGACGCTCTGGTCGGCGATGACCGCATACAGCACCATGGGCACGGAAGGGGGAATGACCACCCCGATGCAACCGGCCGAAGCGATCAGGGCCGCTGCGGAATCTTCCCGGTATTTGCGGCTTTTGAGTTCCGGAATCAGGGTGGCGCCCACGGCGGCCGTGGTGGCCGCGCCCGAGCCGGATATGGCCGCGAAGAACATGCCGGCCACCACGGATACGATGGACAGGGCGCCTCTGATCTGGCCCATGCAGGCTTCGGCAAAG